>DATGOS010000254.1:0-6993 GCA_035305725.1 Cyclobacteriaceae bacterium | reverse complement strand
TTTTTGAGTTTTTGTCCTTTCCGAATGCAGCAGTCCACTTCTCCCTGTCTATTGTCCTTTCGACTATTTTTCCGGATTCTTCCTGACGGTAATATATATTGCGTCCGTCACCCATCGGCCTGAAAAAATAGTTTTGGTCAGCGCTGAGCATCTGCGGGATATCATTTTTTATGCTTTGTATTCTGTAAGCATACTGATCGTCGGTTTTGGAAAACAGGATGTTGCGCTCTACGGTCACCTTGCGGAGATCACGGCCCAGTTTGTTGTTGGCCATGGCGAGTTGGGAGTATCCGTTATAAAAGGTATTGTCCCTGATTATTATATCACTGACGTTGGACATGTTAATGGCGGCGTTTGCGGCCCCGGCCACGGTATTCCCGGTGATTTCAATCCCGCTTGAATTGTCATCCAGGAAGATCCCGTTGGCGAGAGGCCTGAAATTAACCGATTTATTATCTATGCCTCCCCAGCTTCCTACGGCGTTCAGGATAACGTTGCCGGTGATCTTTCTGTTCTTGTAGTGCGTCGTTGCGGAGGCATCAAAGGTGTAAATTCCGCCCCCGTCGCTTTTGTTGATGCAAAAAGTGTCGATCAGGTTATTTTTTACGATGGAATTGTTGCCCCCGAAGAATATTCCGTTGTATCCGGTATTCCGCACGATGTTATTTTCTATAACGGTATTGTCCTGGTTGGCGAAGATCCCGATGCCAGTCCCGTCCGCGTTTTGGCTCGTTCCGGGGAAGACCGCAGAGTTTTCTATGGTGTTGCCCCGGATAATGGCGCCGGTATTGCCGTACCGCAAATTAAGCCCGTTGTTAAAACTGTCTTTCACCTTGCTGTTTTCAATTACCAATTGCAGCACGCTCAGGGCTACCAGCCCGTTTTCACCGGAGTTTTCAATGTCTACCTGGTCAAAGGTGATGTTGGAGCCACCGGTGATGTGTACCGCGTCTTTATTGGCGCCTTTGAAGTGCAGGTTTTCCACGCGCAGGTGACTGGCCTGGTAGGTCTTGGTCAACAGGTGGTCCAGCGTTGCTGCCTCAATTTTAGATGCAGAGGGGTTTGTATTGCCCAGGAACACGTTCATTTTCTTGGTGGAGGGGTTATAATACCATTCTCCGGTCTTGTCCAGCGTCTTGATGTGGTTTTTGATGAAGAATCCATAGCCGACTTTGGGTTTATAGGAGCTGCCGCCTGTAAAGGTAAGGGCGTTTCCACTGTGCGCGGTGATCTTTTGTGTATCAATGATCCATTGTTCCTTCTTGATGACCACCTCTCCCCCGTTCCAGTTGGGTGAGCCGGCCAAGTTACCTGTGATTCGGGTGGTTCCGGAGACGGTTTCCACGGTGAGGTAGCCATCATTGGCCGTGCCGCTGTTGGGGAACCTGCCCATCTCCTGCATGCTGTTGTTTACCAGCAACACGCTGACCGAGGGCGCGCTCAAAGAAGTTGTGCTTTCAAAGACACCTGCTCCCACGGATTTCCAGTTGCTTATCGCCACCAGCGAGGTGATGACCGGCTTGGGGCCGCTTCCGTAGGCGCCTATTTTTATGGGATTGCCGGCGGTGCCGGACTTGTTGATATGGATGGTGCCAAAGAAAGTTTCCCCTCTTTTAAAGTATATGGCATCCCCTGGCTGCAGCGTATTGAAAACGGCGTTCAGCTTATCGATGCTTTTCCATGGGGTGTTGGGGTTCTGTGCCTCCTGGCTTGTCCTGGAATCGTTGCCGGACACCTGGGAGAAGTAATAGTTGGCAGCCTCTGAATGGTTATAAAGTATAACAAATACGAGGCACAACAGAAATTTGGCAAGTCGTGTCATCTTATTTTTGACTAGGGTTAAACATGGGAGATTTTGATTTGAAGAAGCGTCCGAAGTGGCGCTTCCCGCCGTATGTACTGACAAATCCGGCGCATCGGGTTTTATTTTGTTTAGGCACATCATGACTGGTTTATTTTGGTCCGTTAATTTTTAGAATGATATTCCCCTGTTCCCTTAGTCCGTGATCATGTAGATCTTTAAGGGAGTTGTAAATCCGAGGAAGAAATTGATTATTAAGTGCTGGCGGTTATGTTATAAGCCAAACAAGGTTCTCTTTTGGCTGCCAGGTACCCGGTTTTCTTTACTTACGATCAAAAATGCTTTCTTAACGCCGTCGATACTTTCCTTTATGCTGAGAAAGGCTTCATTTGTATTTTGTCTTACCCCCTCACAAGAACTGGTGGCCAGTTCGGAGAGCGAATTAACAAACTCCTCGTATCGCGCTATACTGCTTTCGATATCGAGCAATAGTGCTTCATACTCGTTGAGGTGGAATTTAACCTGCTCAATATAAAAGGAGGCATTGTCATCGCTTTCAGTCATAAAATCAAGGGCCCCGATATTTGTCGTATCCGCTAATAGTGTATTAAAAAATTCGTCCCGTGTTGGTTTTAGGAAATCTTTCCCTTCAGAGCCTTTGCTTTCTATATAGGCATCATAGCCGGCGGTATACCCAATGGATTTTAAGTATGATTCGAAAAAAACCTTAAGCTTAGCGTTGTAGTTATCGATTTTTTCACTTAAGGTTCTAACGGCATTTACATTTACATTGTATTTATCGGCAGCCGTCGTAGTGAAATTCAATACACACATCATTTTCTCAAAATCCGCATTTCCTATTTTTGACCGTTTGTTATATTTTGCGAGAAAGTAGGACACAATGGAAACACCGGAACTTAGCAACGGATTTGTGACAAACGGTACGATACTTTGAAAATTGGACAAGTCGCTTTGAATATCCGGGGTGGGTTTTTTATCGCCCAATGAATTTAGTGTAGTTTTCAACGGAATAGTAAAGCCCGGATAGTTGATGGGATTCACTATAGAATTAAACTGGTTTTGTAAGATCAGGTGCTTGTAAGACAGGTTAAAGTTGTTTGTCTCCCTTATTATATGATAAAGGATATTTTCCCCCGCCTCATACATTTTGTAAAGTATTCTGATCTCGCTTTTAAACTTCTCCTTGTTTACAGTCTCCAGAACTACATTTAAATTATCATCGATAACATAACCTTCCAAAACTTGCAGGCGGTCCTGTAGTTGTACATTTTCATCTTTGATATCGGTGACAAGGGTCTGGAGACGGTTAAGGTCTAAATTGTCTGTTTCATTATTACTGTCTGTTGATCCGGCATTTTGGGAAAATGCGTTGTTTAAAGACAGGGTCAAAATGACGGCAGTTATAAACATATATGCTTTCATGGCTTTACTTTTTTGGGTTTTAAAATTTTTAATTTCTTCGGCCTTTGACCAGCCTGTTTGCAGGCCCAAGAAATAGATCCAGGTGATTAGCCGGATTTTTTGCTCCGCATAAGCACCGGGAACAGCGGTCTTGAACAGGCAGCATGGCCGGCGCCCTTATCGAAGGCGTACCTTGCTTCTGTCGGGCTTGCTTTATTGACATTTTTTATTAATATTATATGATTTACATCGAAACTATAATTATACAATCCTAAAACTGCGACTATTATACCATGAGCAGGTATATGTTAACAAAATCCATCATAGAGCTATTAAATAGAGATTTTACAGGAAAAAATTGCATTAAGCTTTTTTAAACCGTTGCCCAAATGCACCATTTATTCTTAGAAAAACAACATTTTGGGAATATAAAACAACATTAAGCAAAAATTAGACTATTAAAAATTCAAAAAAGACATTATATAATGATATTGTGGCGTTTCAGCTCGTGGTCAATTAAGTTATATTCGGTCTTTAACGGGGATAAGTACCGGAAAATATGCTTTGAATGGTTTGGATTATTCCTAGATGACAAAACCACCGAATGGTAAGTTGAGCACATACCGGCTGGCAGACGGCTCACGAATTCACGGATCGGCACTCGTTTTTGAAGTTAAAATTCTTTTCCCCTGGTATAGAGGCCAATATTTTTTTTAGGAATAAAATAGTTTGCTTTTCCCCTTCGGTTTGGTATAATTAATGTCATACCAATGACATTTATAGTGTCATAATAATCTTGAAAACCTATGGAACGCTGCGTGGTACACTGTGATCTGGATACTTTCTTTGTTTCGGTGGAGCGGCTGCTGGACAGCAGCCTGGTGGGAATGCCCGTGTTGATCGGAGGGGGGTCGGACCGGGGCGTGGTGGCATCGTGCAGCTACGAGGCCCGAAGGTTCGGCGTACACAGCGCCATGCCCATGAAGCTGGCCCGGCAACTGTGTCCCGAGGCGGTGCTGGTGCGGGGCGACATGGACCGGTACAGCAGGTACTCGGCGATGGTGACGGAAATCATCTCCGAAACAGCCCCCCTGGTCGAGAAAGCCTCCATTGATGAGCATTACATCGACCTCACCGGGATGGACCGGTTTTTCGGCTGCTGGCAATGGACCCGGGAACTCCGGCGGCGTCTCCTAAAAGAAACGGGGCTCCCGGTATCGTTTGGCCAGTCCCTGAACAAAACCGTGTCCAAGATCGCCACCGGGGAGGCCAAACCCTGCGGCGAAATGCAGGTACTTTCTGGCGAAGAAAAACCCTTTCTGGCGCCCCTGTCCGTCCGGAAGATCCCGATGATCGGCCTGAAGACCTATACCATGCTGGCCAATATGGGCGTGTCCAGGGTCCATACCCTGCAGCAGATGGAAGCGGACGCCATGCGGCGGGTATTCGGGGCAAACGGCCTGGTGATCTGGAAGAAGGCCAACGGGCTGGATGACACCCCCGTCATGCCCTATTCCGAACAAAAAAGCATCAGTAAGGAGCGCACCTTTCAGCAGGACACCATCGACATGCGGATGCTGCGGAAGACCATGCTCTCGATGGTGGACGAGCTGGCGTTTGAACTGCGCAAAAGCCGCAGACTGGCATCCTGTATCACCCTGAAGATCCGTTACTCCAACTTTGAGACCTTTTCCAAACAGGCCAAACTGCCCTACACCAGTTCGGAGCGGGTGCTGTCGGAAAAGGTGACGGACCTCTTCACAAAGCTGTACAGCCGGAGGATGCTGATCAGGTTGGTGGGCGTCAAACTGGGCGGACTGGTGACGGGGAGTTACCAGACGGACCTCTTCCGCGACAGCCTGGAGGAACTTCAACTGGCGGAAGCCATGGACAGGATCCGCAGCAAATTCGGCACGCGCGCGGTCACCAGGGGAATCTGTCTATAACGGGAAACAACATGCTGCTGAACCTGCACAGCCATTACAGCCTGCGCTACGGGACCTACAGTATCCGGCAGCTTATCGAAGGCATGAAACAGAACGGTTATGACACGGCCGTGCTGACGGATATCAACAACAGCACCGCTTCGCTGGACTTTATCAGGGAGTGCCGTGCGGCGGGCCTTACCGGCCTGGCAGGCATGGAGTACCGCAGCGGCGACAGGCTGCTGTATATCGGCATCGCCCAAAACGAAAGGGGATTTAAGGAACTCAACGACTTTATAACGGAAGCCAACCGGAAGGGAACGCCGCTCCCAGCCCGGGCCCCGGAATTCAGCGATGCGTTTGTCATTTACCCCTATGGGCAATATCAGGAAGCACTCAGGGATCATGAATATCTGGGGGTAAGGCCCCGGGACCTCAACCGCTTCAGGATGGACAAATCCGTAGCTCCCGGACGATGTGTCGTCCTGCAGACCGTTTCTTATCCCCCGTCGGATTTTAAATTCCATACCCAGCTTCGGGCCATCGACCATAACCTGCTTATCTCCCAGCTTCAGCCAGACCAGACGGGCGATCCGGATGAGGTGTTTCTGCCCAGGGAAACCCTGCTGAACCACTTCCGGGACTGCCCCGGGCTGATCGCCCACACTGAAAAGGTGTTGGCCCAATGCAGCTTTTGTTTTTCCTTTAAGGAAAGCAAAAACAAAAAGACCTTTACCGGCAACCGCTATGACGACAGGCAACTGCTCCACCGGTATGCAATGGACGGGTTTGCCCGGAGATACGACAGGGGCGACAAGGCAGCGTTGGAGCGGGTGACGCGGGAACTGGAGATCATCGACAGGCTGAATTTTTCCTCCTACTTCCTGATCACGGATGACATCTGCCGTTATGCCCGTTCCAGGGACTTTTACTATGTGGGCCGTGGCAGCGGGGCCAACAGTGTGGTTGCCTACTGCCTGGGCATTACCGATGTGTGTCCTATTCAGTTGAATCTTTATTTCGAGCGGTTTCTGAATCCAAAGCGCCAGAGCCCGCCGGACTTCGATGTGGATTTCTCCTGGAACGAAAGGGATGAGATGTACCAGTATATTTTTCACCGCTACCAATCCGGACATACCGCGCTGATGGGGGCCATGTCCACCTTCCGCTCCAGAAGCATCCTTCGGGAACTGGGGAAGGTGTATGGCCTGCCCAAGGGCGAGATCGACCGTCTGGTAAACGAACCGGCCCACCTGCTGAACAAAAACGAGGTGACAAATATGATCCTCTCAGTGTACAACCGCATGGCCGACTTTCCCAACCAGCGCACCATCCATGCCAGCGGAGTGTTGATTTCGGAGCTTCCCCTGACCAACTATTCAGCGCTGGATTTCCCGCCCAAAGGCCTGCCCACCATGCAGTTTGACATGTATACGGCGGAAGAAATAGGTTTTGAAAAGTTTGACATACTCTCCCAAAGAGGAATTGGACATATCAAGGATTGCAAAGCAATTGTCAGGAAGAACAGGGGAGAAGACATCAGTACCGACCGTCCCCACCGCTATTTTCATGATCCGAAAATTGCGGATCAGCTCCGCTCCGCCAATACTATTGGTTGCTTTTACATTGAATCCCCGGCCATGCGGCAGTTGATCACCAAACTGGGGTGCGGTGATTACCTGACCCTGGTGGCGGCGTCTTCCATCATCCGGCCGGGGGTGGCCTCTTCCGGTATGATGAAAACCTATATTGAGCGGCACCGGGATCCATCCAAAG
Source organism: Cyclobacteriaceae bacterium (assembly GCA_035305725.1). Classification (GTDB taxonomy): domain Bacteria; phylum Bacteroidota; class Bacteroidia; order Cytophagales; family Cyclobacteriaceae; genus DATGMS01. Next base: position 69 of record DATGOS010000254.1, on the reverse strand, counting down.
TGGAGTACCTCCATCCGGTAATGAAAGAACAGCTGGAGGAGACTTATGGGGTGATGGTGTACCAGGAGG
>DATGOS010000253.1:0-7171 GCA_035305725.1 Cyclobacteriaceae bacterium | reverse complement strand
CCCGGTTTCATTCCCAACATTCTGGCCATAGAGGATCTTGCGACCAATCATTATACCACCAGGAGGACGACCGGAAATATCTTCTTTGAGGTGGATATTTTACCGGATTTGACCTTTAGGACCGATTTGGGCATGGACCAGATCCAGACGGAAGAAGCCATTCGCGAACCTGATATCGTCAGTGCTACAGGTTATGGATATAAACGGATTATCCAGGACCTGAAATGGCTGACTACCAATACCCTGAATTATGAAACTTATTTTGGTTCGGATCATTTTTTTGGCGCACTCCTGGGCTATAGTTACGAAGCCTCCGACTACAGCAGTATGACTGTGGAGGGAAGCGGGTTTGTGAGCGACGCTTTGCCCAATCTTGCGTCGGCAGCTACTCCGACCATTACCAGTTCAACCGGTACCGGTTGGAAACTGGCCTCTTATTTCTCCAGGTTGAATTACAGGTACCAGGACAGGTACCTGTTCGAGGGAAGTGTGAGAAGAGACGGTTCGTCCAGGTTTGGGATTGACAATAGGTACGGAACGTTTTGGGCGGTATCAGGTGGATGGATCATGTCCGAAGAGGAATTCATACAGGATACGCCATGGCTGGAGTTTTTGAGGCTAAACGCCAGCTATGGTACTGCCGGGAATGACCGGATTGACAATTTCGCATCGTTGGGACTCTATGCGGCAGGGTCCCTGGGCGACTATGCCGGGAGCCCGGGTATATATCCCGAACAACCTGCCAACCCTTCTCTGGGCTGGGAGGAATCAGCACAACTGGACATTACCGCCAATGCCATCATGTTTGACGGCAGATTAGAGGTGGAAGCTTCCTATTGGAACAAACTAACCAAAGGCCTGTTGCTGGATGTTCCTATCCCGTACACCACCGGTTTTGCCTCTTTTACCCAAAACGCGGGAAAAATGAGAAACCAGGGCGTGGATTTGATGATCAGGTCCCTCAATGTGAATTCAGGAGATTTCCAGTGGAACACCACCTTGAATGTCGGGTTTTTGGAAAACGAAGTGATTTCCCTGCCCGGGGCGTCCGAAGACCCTGAGGGGCGGCCATTTGTATCTGGTTCATCCAGTCAAAGGGCGATCGTGGGCCATCCTGTAAATACCTTCTATCTGGTAAGATATAAGGGGGTCAACCCGGAAACAGGAGAGGCAGAATGGTTGAACGGGGATGGTGAACCCACCAGTTCCTATAGCTCAAATGATAGGGTGATCGTGGGTTCCGCAATTCCTAACCTTACAGGCGGATTAACCAATACTTTTACGTGGAAGGGATTGGAACTGTCGGCGTTGTTCACGTTTGTCAAAGGAAACCACATCATGTACGATGACCTTACTTTCATGTACAGTCCCACCAATATGGGTTTGTTTAATTTAGATCCGAGTTTGTTGGATTACTGGACTGAGGACAACAGAGATGCCTTCGCTCCAAAACTGAACGGATCCACCCAGGCTACTTTCGCGGAAAGGTCCACGCTCCAACTGCGGAACGGGGACCATATCCGGCTAAGGAATCTGTCCTTGACCTATAACCTTCCCACCGACTTGTTGGAAGGGACAAGGATATTCAGAAGTGCCCGGATCTACGCTATGGCGCAGAACTGGCTGACTTTTTCGGGATTGGAAAAAGGGCTGGAGCCTGAAGTCAATGATGGCGGAGATAACAATCAAAGGCAAGGTGAATCGTTCTTTACCCCTGCCCAGGCCAAGACTTTTACAATTGGTGTTTCGTTGGGCCTTTAAATCAAAAAAACATTATGGAAACTATAAGGATAAATATTTTAGTGGCAATGGCGCTTGTCTTCTTTTCTTCCTGCGAAGACCTGGAAACGCAACCTGAACAGTCACTTTCCACAGAATCGGCTTTTTCTGACAGGCAGGCCGTTGAGGGATCACTATTGGGTGTTTATTCCCTGACGCAGGAGTTCGACGTTTTTGGATCCCTGCCTCAGGTGATTGCCGAATTTCAGGCTGATAATGTAGATTTCATCGGCTCTTTTCCCACACTGCAATCCATTGACGAATATTCCACCCAGGCAGACAACAGCAATGTCGCTGGCTTATGGCGTTACCACTACCGTGCGATTTTAGCTGCCAATGCGGTCATCCATTATGCGCCCACCTCGCCGGATGCCAGCCTTTCGGAGGAGGAAAGGAACCAGTTTGTGGCTGAGGCAAAGTTCATGAGAGCGCTGCTTATGTTCCAGATGGTCAATTTATTTTCCCACCCCATTCAGGTTGGTGGCGAATCCGCTGAGGGAATCCCTATTGTACTGGAGCCATACGAGGGGGAAATCGTGGCATATCCCCGTTCGAGTGTGGGGGAAGTGCATGCCCAGATCCGGCAGGACCTGGAGGAGGCTATACCACACCTTCCTCCCGGGTATGATACGCCGGAATTTACCCGGGGAAGGGCAACCATAGGAGCTGCTAAAGCACTCCTGTCCAGGCTTCACCTCTACAGGGGAGAGTGGCAGCAAGCCGCAGATCTCGCGGGAGAGGTGCTGGACAATGACCTCTATGATATCGCCGGGAACTATAATTTCTGGGGAGTAAATGGAGTCGAAGCTGTCTTTTCTCTCCAGAATTCCGAAATCGATAATGGCCGGACAGGGTCAGGAGGATGGGGAGAATTTTTCAACCCGGCCAGTGCCGGCGCAAGGGGAGACGCTCCTTTTTCTACTTATCTGATCGCGGCTTATGAGGAAGAACCAGGCGACAGGAGGTTTGTCCAACTGACGCAACGCGGAAGCAATGGAATGTTGTATACCACCAAGTTTCCTGACTTCGTCACCCATTCTGACAATTCACCTATTATAAGAACCACGGAAGTCGCACTTAATCGGGCAGAAGCCCTTGCTCATCTTGAGGGTGTGAATGTTGAATCGTTGGGCTTAATCAATAGACTAAGGACCAGGGCGGGATTACCGTCTGTTGCTGCCGGTGACTTTCCCAATGCGCAGTCGTTCATTGATTTTATCCTGGATGAAAGGAGAAAGGAGCTTGCGTTTGAAGGGCACAGGAGAATGGACCTCTTGCGAAACGGCCTGCCGCTGCGGCCCGCCTCAGATCCAAGACACGCCGAGTCACAACCTGGGGCCAACAAGACAATTTTGCCAATTCCTCAAAGGGAAAGGGACATCAATCCTGCCTTGACCCAAAACGACGGGTTTTAATCTAGAAGTTGAAATTAATTATATCGTCTGATTAAAAACGCAATTCCCCCCATTCATTATCTTTATAGGTAATGGTGCTTTTTAAGTTGTCTCCATTATAGAAATTGATGATGTTTTGCTGGGTGTCAAACTGTTGGATCAGCATGGCGTTTTTGATTTTGACGGTCCGGGGAGGTGCGCCGTTTTTGCCGCTCATATGGATCCAGGCGGTGCCCTCCTCAATTTCATAACCTAGGTAGGTCAGCGGTACCTTTTGGCCATTCACGTAGATTTCAGTCATTTCCATTACGTAGTCCCCAATCATTTTGTCCAGCATGCCCGGATCCCGGGGGTTTAGGAGGCTAACCTTTTTCCGGTGTTTTGTGGCCAGGGCCAGTTCCAAATCATCCCAAAAAACCCTCTGCGCCACTTCAATGCCTGAATTATCGGGACTGTACCGGATTTCGGTCATGCTGAGGTAAAAGGGATGGGCCCAAAGGAATAACACGGTGAGCAGGCAGTGAAATGCCATCTGATTTTCTCGGTTCAGGTACTTTTTTGCAAATTATACATTAATATTACAAGCCGTAAATATTCTTTTTTATAATACGTCTTCGCATGAGTCAGTTTCAACTTTATTTTAAACTGGGCATTCAGCATATTCTTGACCTGAATGGCTTTGACCACATCCTTTTTATTATTGCACTTTGTGCCATCTATCTTTTTCGGGACTGGAAAAAGGTGCTGATTCTGGTGACCGCTTTTACCATCGGCCATTCCCTTACCCTGGCCCTGGCCACGATAGGTTGGATCAGGGTCAACAGCGATGTGATCGAGTTTTTGATACCCGTGACCATCGCACTTACCGCGTTTGTTAACATTCTGAAGCCAAAGCCTTCCAAAAGCCGGGGCGTTCAGACCAATTATTTCTTTGCCCTGTTTTTTGGCCTGATTCATGGCCTGGGTTTTTCCAACTATTTACGGGCCCTGCTGGGGAGGGAAAGTTCCCTGTTCGAGCCGCTCCTGGCCTTTAACCTGGGCCTTGAAGTTGGACAGTTGGTTATTGTAGGGCTATTCCTGCTGGCTTCCTCCATATGGGTGGGCATTTTTGGTACCAACAGAAAAGAATGGACCATGGTAATCTCCGCCGTGGTGTTGGGCATGGCCCTGATGATGATGATTGATGCCAAATTTTGGTGACGGGGCCACATTATTTTCTAGCAGAACTAGCCTCCATTGCGTACTTCGCCGTTTCCTGTACCGCAAACCTACGAGGGAAATTCCTTATTCTTCCAGAGCCTCATTTCCCTGGGTCTGTTTTTCATACAGTTCTGAATATACCCCTTTTCGTTCCAGAAGCTGATCATGGGTGCCTTGTTCTACGATGCTACCATCATCCAGCACAATGATCTTGTCTGCCAGCTTGGCGGAAGATACCCGGTGGGAAATGATGATCGATGTCCTGTCGACCATGATCTCCTTCAACGCATTTAAAATGGAGTTTTCAGTCTTGGTATCCACGGCGGACAGGCAGTCGTCCAGGAGGAGTATTTTTGGATTTTTGGCGATGGCACGGGCAATGGAGATCCTTTGTTTCTGGCCTCCCGACAACGTAATGCCTCTTTCCCCCAGCCGGGTATCAAAACCATTGGGGAAATTGCTGATATTATCGTAGACATCAGCATCTTTTGCCGCCCGGGTGACGGTTTTCGTATCCGCCTTGTCCAGTCCAAATCCGATATTGTTGCTGATGGTATCCGAAAAAAGGAAAACATCCTGAGGTACATAACCAATTTGTTTTCTCAGGTGCTTAATGTCATATTCCCGGATGTCCCGGCCGTCCATCAGAATACGCCCGGAAGTGGCGTCGTACATGCGCATGAGCAGGTTGGCAATGGTAGATTTGCCGGAACCCGTAGTCCCAATGATAGCCAGCGACTGGCCCGCATTCACGTCAAAACTTACCTGGTCCAAAGCCTTTATCCCTGAATCCGGGTAAACAAAGGAAAGGTTTTCTACGGATATCTCTCCCTCCAGGTCCCTGGCTAAGTCTTGGGTGCTGAGAACATCGTTTTCAACGTCCAAAAACTCATTGATCCTCGTCTGTGAAGCGGCTGCCCGTTGTACGATGCTTGTCACCCAGCCCAATGAAGTAACCGGCCAGGTAAGCATGTTCACATATAAAATAAACTCCGCAATCACACCGTAACCGATCGCGCCACTCATCACCTGCAGCCCTCCCACGTACACCGTGATAATGGTGCTGATCCCGATCAGCGCCAGGATGAGGGGGTAAAACAGCGACTGCACAAGCGTAAGGCGGATGGATTTGTTCTTGTAATCCTCACTGGCTTTGCGAAAATCCTTGACACTGTCCGCTTCCCTTACAAAGGCTTTCAGAACCCGTATTCCTGAAAAGGCTTCCTGCACAAAGGTACTGAGTCCCGAAAGGCTTCTTTGGATTTTTTCCGAGCGCTCATTGATCATGTTGTTGACAATATAAATGCTCAGGGACAGGACGGGCAGGGGCAACAGGGAGTAAAGGCTAAGCGGAACGTTTACGGTAAACATATATCCAATCACCAGGGGAAACAAAATTAGTATGTTCATACCATACATGATGGCAGGGCCGAGGTACATCCTGACCCGGCTGACATCCTCGGTGATCCGGGCCATAAGGTCTCCCGTGCTGTTTCTCCGGTAAAAGCTTAAAGGCAGGTTTTGGTAATGCTCAAAGATGTCGTTTTTCAGGTCATACTCAATAAACCTGGACATGGCAATGATGGTTTGTCTGATAAGAAACAGGAAGAAGCCCCTTAACAGGGCCATGAGGAGCATCAGTATACCAAAAATAAAAATAAAATTGAGGAATACTCCCCGGGCACTTTGCCGTAAGGGACCATCTTCAAACAACTGGTAGAAACTGAAACTTTCCACCACATAATCTATGGCAATCCTTACTAGTTGTGCTGGGATGATCACGAAAATATTGGAAATAACGGTGAAAAGTATCCCCAGTAGCAGATAGCCCTTATACCTATAGAGATACTTATTTAACCGCCAGAGTGACTTCACGAATCAGATTTACCTTGTAATGAATATTAGCGTTTGCCCCATCGGCATTAGTAAAGCCGGGCAAAAACGTTTAATTTTGCGGGAGCTTTCACGGCTTCCGGTACCCAAATATAACACAATCCAAATTATCAGGTTCATATACCGCGTGATAATGAAGCGTGGGGAATATTAAAATTATCGTTCTTATATATTCAGGTAAATGTTAAACAGAAGAATCCTAAGGGTAAAAGCATTCCAAAGTCTTTACGCATACGCGCTATGCAAAGCATCAAATTTTCAGTTGGCCAAGGACTTTATCAGTGCTTCCTTTCTTCCGGACCTCGACACCATGGAGGTGCAGGATAAACGCCAGTTAAAGGCAGAAGCCGAGACCTGCACCCAATTATTCACCCAAAGCCTGAACAACAAACAAAACATTTCGGGATCCAATGTTTCCGCCAAGATCAAAAATGTAGCCCTGCAGGCCATTGATCAATACAACAAGACCTGTGAAAAGGACTTTCAGTACCTAAGAGGCAACATGTTGTCAGCTATTGAAAGGATCCCGCAACTCTACCTCACCGCGATAGAGATACTAATGGCCTTCGGAACCCACGTGGCGAATGAGTATGAAAGAAAAAGAAAATATGCCGGGTCCGCGGGTATCGACAGCCCCGGCGAACGCAACCTAGCCAACAACAAAGTCCTTGCGTTTCTGCGTGAGGATCCCGTTTACCAGTCTGCGGTGATCAGACACCGGGCACAGGTACAGGACCTGGACCTGGAAATCAAGCAGTGGTTCAGAGAGTATGTAAGGCCGCTCGATGCGTATAAGCAATATCTGAGCGTTAAGGAGCCGGGCCTGGCAGAGGACAACGAAATCCTGCAGGCTATTTTGAAAAAAGTAATTTTCAAAGAAGACCCGATTTTGAGTTACTTTTATG
>DATGOS010000252.1:0-2184 GCA_035305725.1 Cyclobacteriaceae bacterium | reverse complement strand
TGATGTGTATATCAAAATTGAGGGTATCCATTTTACCGTGGGTTTCCACATGTTTTTTAAAGTTGTCCATAATGGCTTGCCATCCCTGCTGCTGCATGTCCAGGGGATTGGTGCTCTCGGCATCAAAAGTCTCTGTTACTCTGGTGGTGTTCCCGTCCGTGGAAAAGGATATTTCTACAGACCTGCCATCGCCCATGGTATATACGATCCGCTCATGCGTCTTTACTTCCTGATACTCTCCGCCAAAATCAAAACCGAAACTGCCGTCCTTAGCTTCCATTCTGGCCGTGAATTTCCCTCCTACCCGAAGATCGTTTTCTGCCCGGGGTGAGTGCCAGTCCTCGGAGGCAAAATTCCACTGGGTGATATGTGCCGGTTCGGTCCAATACGTCCAAACCTTCTCTATGGGCGCATTGATTGCCGCTTCTACGGTTAGCCGGGTTCTTTCTGTTGTTGCCATGAAATAGGGGTTTATGCGGTTGAATGATTTAGTTTACATTACAAATGTAGCTTTCGGAAAAATACCTTTGCCTGTGTAAAAACGACAAAGAGCGGGTGATTTGCGACAGAAAAAGCTTCGAAAAAATGCGTTAACTAACAAAAAGTATTGCCGGAGCTGCCTTTCAACGCCCTTCAAAAGAGGTGTTTGCATGGGCATGCCCGACAAATGAAAAACATAACCTACTACTGCACCCGGTAAGACTGCATAAACGGCTGGCCGTTCGGGGTTACTCCCTGGAGCAACAGTTTCCCGCTGTATTTTTCCAGAAATTCACCCGTCACGCTGGGGTTTTTTGCCGGCTTACCGTTGATTTGGGTTATCACAAATCCGTTGCCCAGGCCCAGCTCCCGCAAATATCCCCGGCTAAGCCCCGTGATCTTGACGCCATAAGGAATGTTCAGACGGTCCCTTTCAATGGCATTGACGGATTCAAGCCTTGCACCCAGCAGCGCGGAGGTGAAAATTTCTCTTTTTATAATTCCTGTTCCCCCTTCCAGATTCTGCAGGGTCAGCTCAGCCTTTCGGGAATTGTTGTTCCTGAGATAGGAAAAGGTAACCTGGTCACCCGGGTAAAAATAGGACAGGATCTCCTCAAAATTTCCCTTACCCGTGACAGGCGTATCATTGATATGCGTGATCACATCATTTCCGCGGATGCCGGCCATTTCTCCCGCGCCGTCGCGGATTACATGGGTCACAATGACGCCGTCCAGCGACTTTAACCCCATTTCCTGAGCGAGCTCAGGGGTGATGTCCACTACATCCAATCCCGGAAGTGCCTTTTGCACCTCCCCATATTCGATTAGGTCATTGGCGACTTTGGTCGCAATATCCACCGGAACGGCAAAACCATAGCCGGTGTAGGAACCGGTCCTTGACAGGATGGCGGTATTGATGCCCACAAGTTCCCCTTTAATATTTACCAGTGCCCCTCCGGAATTCCCCGGATTAATGGCGGCGTCGGTCTGAATAAAAGACTCCAGCGGAAAATCACCACCCAGGATATTGATTTGCCGTTCTTTGGCGGAAACGATTCCGGCGGTGACGGTGGAAGTCAGGTTAAAAGGGTTGCCTACGGCAATAACCCATTCCCCAATGCGCAGATTTCGACTGCTGCCCTGTCGGATCGCGGGCAGGTTATCAGCCTCTATCTTTAAAACGGCGATGTCCGTGTTGGCATCCACACCCACCAACTGGGCTTTGTAGGTCCTTCTTTGATGGACTACTTCAATGGTCTCTGCCCTGTCAATTACATGGTTGTTGGTAATGATGTATCCGTCCTCAGTCAGGATCACGCCGGACCCGGTGCTAACCTGCTGGGGCACCGCTCCCCTTTCCCCAAAGAAGAAGTCAAACATGCTGTATCTTCTATAATCCGTTCCGGAAAAGTTTTTGATGAAAACCACCGATTCCCGGCTTTTTTCGGAAGCTTCTACAAATGAAGCCGGTAAATCCGAGTCTACAGGCGGACCTGATGGCTGGCTTTTCGGACGTTCGTAGTTGACGGAGAGGTTGGTTTGGACTTGTTCGGGTTGGGGCTGGGAATTTTGTGTCTCATTGCTGAAAAATACTGTTTCATACGACCATGCTCCCAGGATTCCTGCCGTAAATGCGATGGCAAATGTTTGTAGCGTCTTTTTCATACTGTCAGATCCAATAAACGAAAAGCCGGTGATTTTCGT
>DATGOS010000251.1:0-10508 GCA_035305725.1 Cyclobacteriaceae bacterium | reverse complement strand
GTCCATCTGAGCCATTTGGCTGACAGGTATATTTCCGATCCCAATGAAGTGGTGACCGTAAACCAGAAAGTGGAGGTTACGGTGATGGAGGTGGATATCCCCAGGAAGAGAATAGGATTAAGCATGAAAAAGGACCCCTTTGCGGAAAAGGAAAAACCAAGAAAGGACAGAGGACAGAGACCGCGGAGGAAGCAGGAAAAGGCAAAGGATACGGAAGAGGATATGGCGGCCAAGTTGGCCCTGCTTAAAAGCAAGTTTGGTGGGTGATGTTAAATATCTATTCGTACTTACGAAAAACATCTCATTTCACGCTGTCCAGATCCTAAAGGCAGCATTTTTAGGAATGCTTAACATGGTGTTTGACTTAGGGCTGTGGAAATTCACAGGAATAACTGGGATGATCTCAGGCACTGCCTTCTTGACGGTGGCTCCTGCCTTGCCGGGGTTGGTAGTTTTCACAATTTTTGAAATTTTTCAACTGGCCTTGTTGCATTAAGCTTACAGCCTACGTCCCGGGGAAGGCAGTAACGGTAACAAGATGAAAAAGTGGATAAAATGACATTTTTTTAAATGTTATTTTTTTGGTTCAGAAAGTTATGAACTAATAAAACTATTTCTACCTTTGTGCCGTTAATACGTCAAAACTGTAAAACATGAACCTTTCAGAAAAGAAAAAAGAGATCATAGAGCGTGTAGGTGTCTACTATGAGCACAAGGGCCTTCAGCCCGTGGTGGGCCGGATCGTGGGGTTGTTGCTCGTGGCGGAACCGGCGGAGGCCACCTTTGAGGAAATTTACGGAGAACTACAGGTGAGCAAAAGTGCGGTGAGTACCGCCCTGACCTTTATGCAGGCAAAGGAAATGGTGGAATATACGACAAAGCCCGGGGACAGGAAGCGGTATTTTAAGTTAAGACTCAACGAATGGAAAACGAATATACAGAAGCAGTTTGATGATATATTGGACATTGAAAATCTTATCAAAGAGGTCGTGGTCTTGAAGGAAAACAGGCAAAGTGATTTTTGCTGCAAGCTTATTGACATCAAGAACTTTCTTCTTTTTTTGAGGAAGGAGCTTCCCTTACTGCTGGATAAATTTGAAGCCACCAAAAACAAGTAAAAATTTTGTCTTTATGGTTCAGTTTTTTCAGAACAAAATGATCTTATAACTTATTCGTTATTCTATATTATGTCAAAAATAAAAACATTATTTTCATTCATCCTCGTAATGATTAGCTTTTCGGGGTTTTCTCAGGTTGGTGAGGGCCTTTCATTGCAGGAGGTGTTGCAAACGGGGCTGAAAAACAGCTATGACATCAAGAAATCGAAACTGGATGAACAGGCCGCTGCCTACCAACGTAAAGAGATCATCGGCTCCGGGCTTCCCCAGGTGGATGCTTATGGCAACTACAATAATTTCCTTAACGTCACCCCCATGGGGCTTCCTGGAGGTTTTCTCAATCCCGAAAGCAGTCCCAGCGACATTGATGTGGTTCAGTTTGGGGTTCCCCAGAGCCTGCAGGCCGGTTTCCAGCTCAACCAGCTTATTTTCAGCCAATCTTACCTGGTAGGGCTGAAGGCGGCCAAAACTTCAGAGGAATTTTACCTATTACTTACCCGCATGAGCGAAGAAGATATCCTTTATGACCTGGCGATGAACTACTACAGGATCGTGGGACTTGAGCTGCAGAGGGAAAACATTGATGCCAATATGGACAGGTTGAGGGGTCTTGAGCAGATATTGAAGGTGCAGTATGAAAATGATCTGGCCAAGAAGGTGGACTACAACAGGGTGAAGGTAAACCTTACCACACTGCAGGCCTCCCGGGATGATCTTGAAATAGGGATCGACCAAAGCAAAAATTACCTGAAACTGCTGATGGGTGTTCCCCTGAATACTCCTTTGAAATTGCAGGAACAGGATTTTAACCTGGATCTGGCGGAAATACTGCCTCCCCACCTGAACGTGGACCTGCAGGACAGGGTGGATCTCCGGGTGTTGAACAAGCAACAGGATCTTTACGGACTGGATATCAAAAATATCCAGTCGGGCTATTACCCTTCCCTGTTCGGTTTTGCGGATGTCAACTACAATACTTTCTCCAACGACTTTACTTTCCTTTCACAAAGCAAACCCTGGTACCGGGGAGCATTGATCGGTTTGAAACTTCAGATCCCGATTTTCGACGGGTTCCAAAGAAAAAACAAAGTGGCTCAGGCAAGGGTAAGGTCCATGCAACTTGAGCAGGACATTCTGAAAGCGGGTCAGGCCGCGGAAATGGAACACCAAAATGCCGTAAGAAAGCTTAGTTCAAGTGTAAACTCAGCCCGGGCACAGGAGGAGAACCTCCGTCTGGCGGAGGAGGTCTATGGACAGACTGAACTACTGTATAAGGAAGGAATCAGCCCACTGACAGATTTGCTGGAGGCCGAAACCGCCTTACGGGAAGCCAGGACAGCTTATAACAACCAGATCATCAATGTAAAAACCGCCCAGGTGGACTTGTACAAATCGACCGGCGATGTTTTCAAATTGGCGGAACTACCCTAAACCAAAAACTATAATTCGAAACTTTTAATAGCTAAACCAAGCAATAAGATGAAAAAAATAATTCCGGCCGTAATTTTAATACTTATCATAGGAGGTATCGCCTTTACCCTATACGGCAACAAGCAGGAAATGGCGGAGCAGGCAGTGGAAGCCATGAAAACCAGTCAATTCATCCCGGTAAATACCGAGGTGGTGGGGAAATCCCGGGTCGAGGTGAATTTTACATCCAACGGGACCTTTATAGCCAATCAGGAGCTTAAGCTACAGGCAGAAGCCAGTGGCAAGGTGGTCAAAATTTTTAAGCGAAAAGGAGATTTTGTGAAAGCAGGTCAGTTGATCGCTCAGCTTGATGACGAACTGTTGCAGTCCGAACTGGCCATTGCCCAGGTGAACTACGACCAGACCATCAGGGATCTGGAACGTTATAGAAATCTCTCCGGCACAGATGCCATTACCAAAAGGCAACTGGAAGATATCGAAAACGGCAGCAAGAGCGCCAAAGCACAGTTGGACATGATCAAAAAGCGTATTTCCCACACCCAAATCACCGCGCCCATTTCAGGATACATCAATGACGACCATATTGAGATCGGCAGCCTGGTGACTCCCGGAACGCCCCTGGTGGATATTGTCAATACCCAACCGCTCAAATTGGCCATTAATGTTTCCGAATCTGAAATCGCCCGGATCGCGGTGGGAGACAAGGTCCGAGTCCGGGCGGGGGTATTTCCGGACCGGGAATTTGGCGGTAAGGTCAGCTTTACGGCGTCCACGGGAGATGCTTCCCTTCGTTACCAGGTGGAAATAAGCCTGGAAGGAGAAACGGAAGGTATAAAACCGGGTATGTATGGCTATGCTACTTTTGGCTATAGCCAGCAGGAAGCCATACTCATCAACAGAAAAGCCCTGGTGAGCGGATTGAAAAATCCACAGGTATTTGTACTGGAAGATGGCAAAGCCAACATAAGACCCATCAAAGTCACGTCCATAGGACAGGACCAACTGGTACTGTTGGATGGGTTAAAAGAAGGGGAAAAAATCATCACTACCGGCCTGATCAATCTGCAGGACGGGACCCCCGTGTCGGAATTGTAAGCCTCCATTAAGCATCTAAAGAACTTAAAATGCAAATCGCAAAAATATCGATACAAAGATCCACGATTGTCGTGGTACTTTTTACCATACTGACCTTGCTGGGGATATTCTCCTATACCCAGATGTCGTATGAGCTTTTGCCAAAATTCAGCCCCAATGTACTCACCGTCACGACGGTGTATCCGGGGGCTGCACCTTCGGAAGTGGAAAACTCCGTGACGATCAAACTGGAAGACGCCTTGGCTTCGCTGGAAGGAATCGACCTGATGAAGTCCACTTCTATGGAGAGTGTTTCCATTATTGTCTTAGAACTGGTGGATGATATTGATGTGGACATCGCCCTTCAGGACGCACAGCGTAAGGTCAACGCGATATTGGGCGACCTGCCCGATGATGCGGATCCTCCAGCACTCGGCAAGTTCAGTTTGGATGATATGCCCATTATCCAATTAGGAGCCTATTCTTCCCTGACGGACACGGAGTTTTACGATCTGGTAGACCAGCGGATTCAACCAACCCTTTCTCAGGTGGAAGGTGTTGCGCAGGTAAACCTGTTGGGCGGTTCCGAGCGGGAGATCAAAGTCAATCTCAACCGCAACAAGATGGAGGCTTACGGCATCTCTCCGATCCAGGTTAACATGACCATTGCTTCCGCCAATCTTGATTTTCCGACCGGAAGGATCAAGAACATGGAAGAGCAGATACTGATCCGGCTTGCCGGTAAATTTAATGCAGTGGAGGAGATCGGTGAACTGGCCGTGGCCTATAAAGAGGACGGATCGCCGGTACGGATCAAGGACATTGCCGAGGTGCTGGACTCAAACAAAGATGAAGAGGTCCTGAGTAGGCTGAATGGGAACAGTGCGATTGCCCTTACCATTCAAAAGCAGTCCGACGCCAATGCCGTAGATGTGGCCAGGGAGGTAGAGGTGGTGCTGGCCCAGTTGCAGGAAACTTACAGGGACAGCGACTTGAGGTTTGAGGTATCCCAGGATTCCTCGGAGTTTACCCTAAAGGCTGCCAACGATGTGATTTTTGACCTGGTGTTGGCTGTCATTCTCGTCGCGGTGATCATGCTGTTGTTTTTGCGCAGCATCAGAAATGCGGTGATTGTAATGATTGCAGTCCCTGCCTCCATCGTCGCCACTTTCACGGTAATGTACCTGGCGGGGTTCACCCTTAACCTGATGAGCCTATTGGCCCTGTCTCTTGTAGTGGGTATCCTGGTGGATGATGCCATTGTGGTTATCGAAAACATTTACCGGCACATGGAAAAGGGAAAGTCTGCCGTACAGGCTTCCTATGACGGAATCAGGGAAATTGGCAGTACGGTAATTTCCATCACTTTAGTTATTGCCGTGGTGTTTGTGCCCATTGCTTTGACGGGTGGGATGATCTCAGGGATTCTAAAGCAGTTCAGTATCACCGTGGCGGTCGCTACCCTGTTCAGTTTGCTGGTGGCTTTCACCTTAATACCTCTGATGACCTCCCGGTTTTCCAAACTGGAACACCTGGATACCAGAAGCTTTTTTGGAAGGTTTGTGACTGGTTTTGAAAGGGGTCTCGACAGCTTTGTAAGCTGGCTTACCGGCATATTGAAATGGTCTTTCAGCCATAAGACGGTGACTTTGCTCATCACGCTGGTTCTTTTTGTTTCCTCCTTTCTATTGGTGACCCAGGGATTTATAGGCAGTGAATTTGTCAATGAAGGCGACCGGGGCGAGTTTATCATCAGAATGGAGCTTCCCAAAGATGCCACCCTGGAGCAAACCAACTTTAAAACCCGGGAAGTTGAAAATTACCTGGAGACACTCCCGGAAGTGACGGGACTCTTTACCACCGTCGGTCAGACCTCGGGGATGTTGACCGGGAGTTCATCCTCCCCCTACGCCGCAGAAATTATGGTAAAACTGGTGGATAAAAAATACAGGGAGCTGACCGCACCACAGTATGCCAAACGCCTGGAAATTTATTTACAGGAAAATATTGTAGGCCCGGAATTTACCGCAGTGCCGGTAAGTATGATGGGATCGGCCAATGAGGCCCCCATTCAGGTGGTCGTATCAGGTCCAGACCAGGATGTACTGAGCAGTTTTTCCCGGGAAGTGATGGCTGAAATGGCCAAAGTACCCGGCACCCGAAAGATTGAGACTTCATTGGAGGAAGGGAACCCTGAAATCCGTATAGAGGTAGACCGCGCAAAAATGGCAGACCTTGGTTTGAGCATGGATGTGGTCGGTGGGTCTTTACAGGTGGCGTTTAACGGCAATACCGATACCAAGTACCGCGACGGGGATTACGAATATGACATCAACGTCCGGATGGATGAGTTTGACCGAAGGTCCATAGCGGATATCGAAGCCCTTACCTTTGTCAATAACCGGGGAGAGATTATCCAACTCCGGCAGTTTGCGGAGGCTTTGCAGTCGGAAGGCCCCGACAAGCTGGAAAGGCAAGACAGGATAGGTTCCGTGACGCTTAAGTCGCAGGTATCAGGACGGCCGACGGGTACCGTGGGCGCCGAAATCAAGGAACACCTTTCCGCTTTGGCCTTGCCCAGTGAAGTAAGCATCTCCTATGAAGGAGACCTTAAGATGCAGGAAGAAGGGTTTGGAAGTTTGGGCATTGCATTGATTGCTTCCGTCCTGTTGATTTACCTGATCATGGTGGCGCTGTATGACAACTACGTCTATCCTTTTGTGGTCATGTTCTCCTTGCCGCTGGCGATGATCGGTGCGCTTCTGGCCCTGGCACTGACCGGTTCTTCACTGAGTATCTTCAGTATGTTGGGCATGATTATGCTTATGGGGCTGGTGGCCAAAAACGCCATATTGCTGGTGGACTTTACCAACCAGTTGAAGCAGGCGGGGATGGAACTGAAAGCCGCCTTGGTCAAGGCCGTGGAAATCAGGTTCCGTCCGATCCTGATGACCACCCTGGCAATGGTGTTTGGTATGTTGCCCATCGCCCTTGCATCCGGTGCCGGTGCGGAATGGAAAAACGGCCTGGCCTGGGCGATCATCGGCGGGTTGATTTCGTCCATGTTCCTGACCATGGTTGTGGTGCCGGTGATCTACTACATCTTCGACAAGATTCTTGCGAAATTCGGTAAGGACAAAAAGAAGCAGATCGTCGTGGAGGAAACGCCACTGGAGGAGATAGAGCCTGAAGTTGCAGAATATGTATAACCTTAAATCCGGTGATGGGAGAGCAGGAACGTTTCTTCCGTCACCGGTCAACAAGAATGATTAATCCTTTTAAAATTACAGTGCTTCTATTCGGCCTGTTAAACACCGGCTTGTTCGCCCTGTGGCTGTGGGATATGTCAATGATGGCAACCATGTTCGGTGTGGAAGTCGTTGGCGAACGAAGCCTTATCCCCCTGATTTTCCTCGCATTGGGGCTGTTTTCCTTTGTGGGCGCACAGCTGCGGGAAGAAAGAAGCAGAATAATGTTTCTACTGGCAATATTGATGATTTTCTTCGTTGCCTTATTCGCGAACCTGTCCCGGGTTTTGGCCGGGGAGCTGCAGGGAATGGCATTAATTTCCGCGGCATTTATGATATTGGGCATCATCAGCCTTTGGAACGAACGCAAGTACATTGAAAATTGATAAAGATTTAAATAAAATGTCTGACTATTCAAAAATTAAATCCATGGTGAAGGTTTTCCAAAGCTATGGGATCCATCATCCTTCCAAGGTGAGGGATGCAGGATTTGAAAAGGATCTTGGTTTTGACAAAGTATTTGTCGGGGGACTGATCTACGATGTGGAAGAGGCCCTGCAAGTTTTTCTTGACCAGGAGGAAGTGGACCGAATTCAGGACCCTAAGAGCCTTATCCGGTATATGCTGGACAAAACCAGTTTGTCTTAAGCATGATCTAGTACATATTACCTCATCCCGGTCCCCGCCTTCCGGGATGGGGTTTTAAATAATGTTAATTTTATAAACATAATTTTGTTTATTAAATAAACATATGTATCTTGCTAAAGAATCAATGGCTTCTTATCATTTGTCAATTATGGAAAAAGCACCCCATATCAGGATTGTCAGCAAGCAGCTGCCTTCGGGCAACCAGCAGGTGAAGTTTTTTATTGAGGATGAGCTTCATCCCAAGTATGGTTATTTATTGATCAGCGGTTTGAAAAACCATGCGGAAGTGATCGCGGAAATCAAGGAAAGGATGTCCATGATGGAAAATTCCCGTATGGACCTTTTAAGGTTCTCTTTCAAAAGCAATTGGAAGGATGACCACAACTTTTACCTTTACAGTGCTTGAGTAAACGATGTATCTGGGAAAGAACTTACGGTACCTGCGTAAAAAGAAGGGACTGACGCAATCGGATGTCGCCGAGAAGCTGGACGTTAAAAGGACGATGATTTCGGCCTATGAAGAGGGGCGCTCGGAACCCAAGCTGGCTGCCTTAAACATCCTTGCCGGTATTTTTAACATTTCCGTAGATGAATTCCTCAACCGGGACATTGAAACTTCCGGAAAATTACTCCAGCAAAAACAGCAGGTGAAGGTTCTTGCGATCACCGTGGACACGGAAGACCGTGAAAATATCACCCTGATCGGCCAGAAAGCCTCCGCGGGATATCTCAACGGCTTTTCAGATCCCGAATTCATCGGACAGCTTCCCCAGTTCCACCTGCCCCAACTTTCACGAAACGCCACTTACCGGGCCTTTGAAATAAAAGGCGACAGTATGTTGCCCCTCGGCCAGGGCACCATTGTGATTGGCTCCTATGTGGAACAAATCGGGGACATAAAAAACGGCAAAACCTACGTGTTGGTGACGGCCACGGAAGGGCTGGTGTACAAGCGGGTATACAATGCTTTGGAGGAAAAGGGAACATTGTCCCTATGCTCCGACAATGACTTGTATGAACCTTATGAAATCCCCGGACATGAAATTCTGGAAATTTGGGAGGCCAAGGCCTTTATTTCCACCGATTTTCCCGATCCCACAGCAGCGTCACAGCCATTGACACTGGAGGATTTGGGCAAAATGATAATGAGTTTAAGAACTGACATAAGAAAACTAACATAACTGCCGGTAGGCTGGAACGGCCAATAAAAAAGCCGCTTTCCCGGAAAGCGGCTTTCTTGTATAACGGTGCTTGGTCCGCCCGCATCGAAAGAACAACAGTTCAACGAGTCAAAAATCCTCGGTCAACCGCCGACGGTCCACGGCTACAATCCAACGAGTTCGACTGTTACTGGTTACTGTGTTATTGGATTTCAAGTGGCGTGATTCCACAGTTCGACAGTTCGACAACCCAACAATTCGACAACTCAACCCTTAACTGTCTACTTCCAGTTCTCCCTGTTCGGCTTTTTCCTTCAGCTCCTCATTGGCCCAAATGGCGATTTCCACCCTTCTGTTTTTGGCCCTTCCGGCCTCCGTATCATTGGATTCCACGGGATTTTCCAATCCCAATCCTCTGGTAGAGATCCGGCTGCCGTCCACGCCCTGCATTTTTAGGTAATTTGCCACAGATACTGCCCTTCTTTCAGAAAGGCCCTGGTTGTATTCCGCACTTCCCTTATTATCGGTATGGCCTTCGATCAGGACATTAGTATCCGGATATTCGTTAAGGATGCGGGCCAGTTCCATGACACTTTGCTGGGAGGCCGGGGTAAGTTCATAGGAATCAAACCCATACAATATTCCGGATTCAAAGGTCAGCTTGATGCCTTCTCCCACCCTTTCGACCTCTGCCGCTTCAATTTCTTCCAGTTCCTTGGCCTGTTTGTCCATGTATTTGCCAATGGCAGCGCCGCCTGCGCCCCCTACGGCAGCTCCTATGATGGCACCTGCTGCGGTATTTCCGCTTTTTGAACCTATTATTCCGCCGATGGCTCCCCCGGCACCGCCGCCGATAGCGGCGCCTTTGCCGGTGTTGCTCCAGTTAGCACATCCAAAAAGTAGGGCTGCGCCCAAGGTAATTCCTAAGATTGGCTTAAACGTTTTCATGTTATAGTTGGTTTAGTCTCATAAATTCCGCTTTGATCTTTGATATGGCATCAAATGAATCATTCACGTTTATGACACCTTTGCCAAATTCATGCCAGAACCCGTCCCCACAGTCTATGTAGGTACCCGGTTTTCGGGGAGGGGATTCCGAGGCGAGTTCATAGTTATAGTCGGGAATAAAAATATAGTTTAACAGCGGTTTTACTTCCTCCCAGGCCACTTCTTTCTTTTCCTCTCCACTGTAGAAATCTATTTTTCTGTTTGAAAATTTGACCTTAAATCCCAGTTGGGTTTCCTGTCCGTCAGCACTGATAATTTTATACCCAATCTGCAGGGGTGCTTCCTTCTGGTCGATTTCATAAATGGCCTGGATATATTCCTGGGTGAGGTACTGCCAGTCCTTTTGGTTAAGGGGCACTGTTCTGGCGATTTTTCCATGCAGGTCCTTAGCCATCACTTTGATGCCTCCCGACAGATCAGGGGATTTTTTGTTTGACCACTTGGATTGGGAGTAGAGGGTCTTAAAGGGCTGTTCCCATACTTGTGGCAATTCCCCTATAAAGTTGTAGTCATCCTCCAGGCTAAAGCCCTCGTTTAAAATCTCCTCTTCTGACAAGTCGTCGCGGTCTGTATATTGGATTTCAAACTGGGTGTTGATGAAGTTTTTATCAAAGTTCAGTTTCAGTTTGAACACATGACTGAAAGGAGCAGGCACCGCCCCCGAGTCGAAGTCAAGGACCAGGCGGATGATATCGTCGGATTTTAAGTGCATAACGGTTAATTTTCTATTTTGGGGAGAGGTTCTTTGTAGCGCATATATAAAAGACCGTCAGGTGGAAAAAGTTCCATAAGCCCCTCGCCAGGTATGATCACAGATCCGC
>DATGOS010000250.1:0-3337 GCA_035305725.1 Cyclobacteriaceae bacterium | reverse complement strand
CAGAGCATTATGCTAACTTTCTGGATGGGATAAGAAACGGCAACGATGCCCTGCACTGTGATATCCGTGAGGGACATTATTCCTCGGCCCTTCCTTTATTGGCCAATATCTCGTACCGATTGGGCAGAAGCCTGAACTTTATGGGAGAATATGAGCAGTTTGCCAATGATCCGGAAGCGGATATGCTCCTGTCCAGGCCCAACCGGCCACCTTTTGGTATTCCCAATGAAGTATAGGATCGGGACGAAATATTAGGATTAAGACGGTTTTGACTTCCCGCAGGCTGCTGGTCTGCGGGAAGTTTTCGTTTGAGTCTAAGGCTTTTGTTCTGATAATCCATTTCCGTTCTCTGAAGAAAAAATTTTGGATTGGGAGAATGAAGGGATATGATTTCACGCCAACTTCGCCGAAGGTAAAATTTTCGGCAACGTTATCGCTATTTTAATTAGGGAAAGGCTTCTTTTTTAGGATAATTTTATTTAATTCGAACCTTGTTGGTAGGCTGGTTCAGGATCAGCTTAGCCCAGGGGCTTTTAGTTTTAAGATCCCATCAAATGGAATTTTGTTGGAGTGGAGCTAAGTCCTTTGGGATCAATGTTTACAGCATCCTAATATTTCATAGGACAGTGGCCCCGCCAAGCCTACAGCGGCATACGGAAATATATTAATCCATTCACGCAGACCTAAAGATCATGAAGAAAAACCGCAGAAATTTTTTGAAACATATTGGCTATGCTGGTGTTGGTGCTGCCGGGGCAAGCATTTTACCTTCATGCAGTTCCGGCAACAGCGTAGAAAAAACAAAAGAGACGGAAATTTCCAAAAACTGGAATGATGATCCGGAATGGCGGAAGGTAAAATACGGTCCCTGGGGTGGTCCGGGAGTTCCGGACGGGCCAGGCCCAATGGATTCGGTCCTGTTGAAGGACTACGCGCCCAAGTCTTCGGTGATTGCCCCGGAGACGTTTTTGGAAAAGGCACGCTTTCCGGTCATTGATGTGCATGTACACCATTACCCCGCAAGGGTGGAAGGCAAGTCTCCGGAAGAGGCGCTGGCGGAATGGGTAAAAACCATGGATGAGACGGGCGTAGAAACCTCGGTGGTGCTTACGGGCGCGGTGGGGGATAAGTTTGACGAATTTGTGCGCATGTACCTGGATCCCTATCCCGGCCGGTTTCAGCTCTATTGCGGCATCAATTATGAAAACATAGACCAGGAGGACTATCCCGAGCGTGCCGTGGCGGAACTGGAGCGCTGCTACCGCATGGGAGCAAGGGGAGTAGGAGAAATTACAGACAAAGGGTTTGGCTTGACCAGGGATCCGAAACTTGCAGCCAATGAGCGGCTGCATCATGATGATGCCAGGCTTACTCCTTTTTGGAATAAATGTGGCGAACTGAATATTCCGGTGAATGTGCATATTGCGGATCACCCGTCTTCCTGGCAGCCGCCGGATGTTTTTCAGGAACGGACGCCGATTTTTCAGCAGTTTAACCAGCATGGGGACGAGGGACTGAACCATGGGGAATTGGTGGAAATACTGCCACGCCTGCTGGCAAAGCATCCCAATACCACCTTTATTGCCTGTCATTTGGCCAACCTGGGGCATGACCTGAACCGCCTTAGCGGTATCTTAGACAAACACCCAAACCTATACCTGGATATTTCTGCCCGGGATTACGAAGTGGGCAGGCAACCGCGTGCAGCAGCCAGGTTTCTGGCTAAGTATCCCGGAAGGGTATTGTTCGGCACCGATATGGGGATGGACAAAGGCATGTACCAGAATTGGTGGCGACTTTTGGAAAGTGCTGATGAGCATATGGTAGGCCGGGTTTGGTGGCGGTACTATGGGCTGGAATTGCCCGCTGAGGTGTTGGAGGCGCTGTATCGCGGCAATGCACAAAAAGTACTGAACTGGGAAAAGGTATAATCATGAAGTTACTTTACCTGATTTTTTTTACAACTTCGGTAATTTTCTTTTCCTGTAACTCCAGGGCCGAACTTCGGAAAGACCGGACCAGGGCTCCAAAAATAACGTTTAAGGCAAATCCGAGGGAAAACAAGCTGGAAGTTTTGGTGGATGGAAAATTGTTTACGGCCTACAGATGGCCCGAAAACGTTTACAAGCCTATCCTTTACCCCCTGGTGACTGCAGCCGGAACTGAAATAACAAGGGGCTACCCGTTAAATACCAGGTCTGGCGAACGTGCGGACCATACGCACCAGGTGGGAATATGGTTAAACTATGGGGATGTCAACAATTACGATTTTTGGGGCAACGGTTCTTCGGGAAAAAGAAATATTGAAGGGGGGCAGATTATGCACCTCGGCATAGAACAGCTTAATGAAGGCTCCGGAGAAGGCTCCCTAATAGCCACCGCCAGTTGGATTGATCCGGAAGGGAAGGAACTGCTGGCTGAGCGTACCGAATACCATTTTATAGCCAAAGACTCGACCCGTATCATTGACCGCCTGTCCACCCTAACGGCTACGGGGGGAGATGTAACCATGGAAGATACCAAAGAGGGCATGTTCGGTATCCGGGTCGCCCGACAGCTCGAGCTGCCATCCCAAAGTGCGGTAGCCCTCACCGACGCGCAGGGGAAGCCGGGTACCGAAAAGGTGGTGACGAACCAAGGCGTTACCGGGAATTACCGGAGCAGTGAAGGAACTACCGGGGAAGGGGTGTGGGGAACAAGAGCCCGATGGATGAATCTCTATGGCAGTATCGGTGAAGAGAAAATATCCCTGACCATCAGCGATCATCCCGAAAACCTAAACTATCCCACCTACTGGCATGCCAGGGGTTATGGTTTGTTTGCAGCCAATCCTTTTGGGGTGAAGGATTTTACCAAGGGGGCTGAGGAACTCAATTACGTCATTCCAGACGGGCAATCCATTACCTTTCGGTACAGGGTAATCCTACATTCCGGTACGCCTCTTACGGATGAAGAGATCACACAACTGTCCGAAAATTTTGCAACAAAATATTGATGCCGGTATCGTGTGATCACAGCAGCGTCCTAGCCTTTGCTAAGTTTCAACAATTTCCAGTATAAAAATAACCTGCAATGACAGAGCGAAGAGATTTTATCAAAAAAAGTGTATTGGGCACCGCCGGGCTAGCCATGGGGTTCAGTGCCAAGTCCTATGCCTCCATTGTGGGCGCCAACGAGCGCATCAATTTAGGGGTGATAGGCATCCGCAATATGGGAAGCGTCCATATCAATTCCTGGTGCGACTTAAAAAACAGTCACAACGTAAGGATTAAAACGCTTTGTGACACCGACGAGCGCCTTTTTCCCTCCCGTACAAAAATGGTAATGGACAAGACCG
>DATGOS010000249.1:0-4383 GCA_035305725.1 Cyclobacteriaceae bacterium | reverse complement strand
AAATACCGCTGCCCTTCCAGCCGAAAATGAAATGTCATCCAGACCCAGATAAATGGGCATAAACGGATCTGCCTGGGGAATTTTGGTCAGAAAAGCCAGGGCATGGATCTTTACCTGATCCATATCAGCCAATTGGGGGTTTTGCTGGATGATATCTTTATAATCCACGGTGACCCAGACCCACTTGTTGGTTTCCGGCTGAGCCAGGTTGACATCTATTTTTCCGAGGTCACCCGCCGCAAACCGGACAGTAAAAAATTCCGCATCCTGGATGGTTTTGAGATAATACCTAAACCGAAGTTTTGTTTCGGGAATAAGGTACATATCCAAAAGCTTCTGGGCTCCTGCATAATTGTCCACATGGGTATAGGGGGTGACTTTTTGGACGATGGAAATATTCGGATCTCCGGGCACCATCTCATTTACCCGGAAATTGGGGTCGTAGGCAGTATCCTGCCATAGGGGATAAGAAGCCCAGGCACCCAGGTCGCGGTCCTCAAAATCCTCGGAATAGGTCCAGGATTCCAAAACTGTATTCGCCTTAACATGAAGAACAAGGCAAAAGGAAACCAATAAGTAAAGCACTACTTTTCTCATAATTCTACTGTTTTCATCAAAAAATCCGTTCCGGGTTCCTAGATTCCCCTGGCAACCTTTCCCCTTGTTGGGATGGATTAATTTATTAAGATTTGTTTTCAATATATGACCCTAAAAATAAGGAAAGTCCCATAAAACAAAAGGTATTTTTATATTGCATTATTCAAATTCCAGCACCCCAAAAAATTCAGGAAGGTGAAACCGGGGCTCGGGATAGTCTACAAAAGCCCAGGTAAGATAATGTGGATGTGAACCGTCGGAGGCGATTTTATAAAAATTTGCCCTCCATTCAACTCCAGGGGCAGGACGGGCCAGTTCCCCATAATATGGGGTCAGTATATCATAAGGGATCCGGTATTCAATGGTCCAGGTAACCTCCTCCTGAATTTCAGGATCCACTATGCGGGGAAGGGAATGCGCCAGGTCAATTTTCTCAAAAGTAGCTTCGGGGATCTTTACCTGGTCTTTCCTTGCTTCTTTTTGGAATTTAAACAAAGCAGTTCCCCCACAATTGGTTTCGAGATTGAAGTACCCTTTGGACAAATCCTCCCCGGGGGTAAAGAAAAATTCCACTGCACTGTCCTTGGATACAGGATCCTGATAATTTTCCATAATGCAGCGCACATACTGATCCTCGACCCGGAAAATTACATAAAGGGCAGCATCATCATAAGCGGCCTTTGCCTGGACCTTGGGTCTATGTTCGGGTTGATCCCCCATATGATGCTCCAACGACAAGGCAGAAATATTATTCCAAGGCTCCTTATCCCAAACCGCATTGATGGTAACCGGTTCAGCAAGTCTGGCTATCCGGTAGATCTTTTGTTCTTTGTTTTCCATACAACCTGTTATTGCAAAGATCAATAGTAGGAGAAAAGTAATTTTGCCCGTCATTGCACAGTAAATTCCTGGGTTATCGAATTTTGGAGCGAAGGAATGCCTCTCCGGACACCTTCCGGAGAGGCATTTATCCATGCATTTTAGCTGCTGTCGACACAAGTGCCGCCAGCGGATTTATAATTTTCCCGCACTGTCCTTGTCAATGTACAGGATCGCATTGGGATGAGTTCTCAAAATGGTGGAAGGATAATTTTCCTGAATCGGACTGTTCAGGGTATGGTATATGGCGTCCGCCTTGTTTTTTCCCGGAGCGATGGCATAAGCAAAAGGCACGTTAAATACAGCCGGTATGGTCAAAGTAATGGCGTGGGTGGGGACCTCCTCCAGGGTATCAAAACAGATCTTATCATTCGGATCTACCTGTTGGTTCCGGTTCTTTTCGTCCAGATCTACGATTTTTACGGTCTTGGGATCATTAAAATCAGCCACGTGGGGATCGTTGAATGCCAGGTGGGTGTTTTCACCAATTCCGAGAATCACAATATCAGTGGGATATTGCTTTAATAAGTCAGTATACCTTTGGCATTCCTGGTCCAGATCATCTACGTCCCCGTTCAAATAATGCACTTCCCTGAAATTCACTTTGGAAAAAAGGATGTCTTTCAAATAATTCCCAAACAGTTGCGGAGCACTTCTTTCTACGCCTACATACTCATCCATATGGAAGGCATTGATCCTGCTCCAGTCCAGGTCTTCTTGTGACAGTGATGTCAGGAATTCGTTTTGAGACGGCGCAGCAGCGAAGACAATGTTTACGAATTCTTTCTCCTCCAACAATTCCTTGATTTTTGCACTGATCGTTTCGCAAGCATGGTTACCCATCTCGGACCTGGTGTCAAATATCCTCACCATCAGTTTGTCCTTCGTAATCTCTTTCATCTTTCTATTATTTATTGGTTAATACTATCCCTTATTATAAATGATCTTCCCTTTAATTATGGTTTTGTCGATTTGAATATCCTCGTCAAAAATAAGAATATCCGCGTCTTTTCCCGGAACCAGTGAGCCTTTTCGGTCTGAGACGCCCATGATGTTTGCCGGAGTGATGGTCATCATGCGTACGGCGTCCGTAATCGGGACTTCCGCCAATTCCCGAACTGTCCGCACCAGACGGTCAGCGGTGGCAACACTACCGGCAAATGAACTTTTGTCTGGAAGCATGGCCACTCCGTTGTAAATAATGACCTCTAGTCCCTTTTCCCGACTGCCCAATATACTCTCCGTGTCTGAAGTTCCGGCAGCCCGCATAGCGTCGGTGACCATGGCTATCTTGTCAGCCCCTTTAGTTTGATAGATGAGTTTCAGTAAGGAAGCAGGGAGATGTTTTCCATCAGCAATCATCTCCACACTCATTTCGTCGATAAGATAAGCACTTTCCACTCCCCCCGCAAAACGGAACGAATCCCTTCTCGTCACCCCGGCCATGCCTGAATAAAGATGGGTGGCTAAAGTATAACCGTTTTCAAAAGCTACCATAACATCCTCATATACTGCACTGGTATGGCCCATCGAGGGCAATACTCCCTTAGAGCGTATATACCTCGCAAATTCCAGCGCGCCCTGTCTTTCGGGAGCGGAATCCCAGCGTTTGATTGCAGATGTACGGGAAAGGATTTCCATGTATTCTTTCGGATCCGGGTCACGGATGTAGCGGGGATCCTGGGCGCCCCGGTTGTCCATGGAATAATAGGGGCCCTCTAAAAAAACGCCGAGCATTTGTGCACCAAATTCGTTGTCTTTACTTGCCTGCTCGAATACATCCAGATTCTTATAAAGTTCTTCCAGTTCTCCCGATACCGCTGTGGGGTACAGGGAAGTGGTCCCGTGTCTGGCATGGGCTTCGGCCACCTTTAAAAAGGCGTCTACCGTGCCGTCCAAAAATGAATTTCCGCCGCCCCCATGCACATGTAGATCCACAAAGCCGGGCGTGATATACTGTCCTTTGGCATCTATTTCGATGGCACCGGGCACTTCAATGTTTTTGTCGGTGACTTCGGCAATTTTTCCCTCCTTTACCACCACCGTCCCCTGAGATAAAATTCTATAGGGGGTAATAACCCGCCCATTGAAAATTTTCAGGTTGGCGCTGCCTTGCTTAAACCCAAAAGTATTCTCGTCCAATTGTCCAAAGGTAGCCATGGGAAGTGCTGCGCCGGTACTGGTGGCCAGGGAAATAAGTCCGAGTTTTTGAAGAAATTGTCTGCGGTTCTTGATTTTATTCATCTTTATACTTTTTGTTTGAAATCTTAAAACAGGTTACATACATCAAATGTAATGTTTCCTTTTTAAAGCAGTCTTTGATCAAGCGTTAAAGGGAATTCAATTCTCCACATTGTTTTTAAAGAAAGTCAACCATCGCAAAATAGGTGGTGACCAGGGAAAATATAATTACGGCTATAAGTCCGATATTCATTTTTGTAGAAGCACGATATTGGCCCATAACATCTTTCCTGTTCAGCAGAAAAAATATAGGTATAGCCACGGCGGGCAGAATGGCCGCCTGGAAAGCCATGGACAGGATCATCAGGATAGTAGGACTTTGTTCCAAAAACACCGATCCAAAGGCTACGATAAGCCCGACCAGGATCAGAACCCTATACATGGGAGACTGGATGTCCCGGGATTTGCCGGAATAGTCCGAAATCAACCAGGGCGCAATAAGCACTATTGGGAAAATGGTGGAAAGTCCCGCCCCCACAATGCCCAGGATCAGTAAAAAAGCAGCGGCTTCGCCTCCTATTGGCTCAAACAAGCTGATCAATTCCAATGTGTTGTCCACTTTCAAACCCATTAGATGCAGGGTCCCCGCCGAAACAGCCATGATCAGCCCGCTGAGTAAAAGCATGACAGATGAAGACACAAAGGCGTCTTTTTTTTCATCCTTCA
>DATGOS010000248.1:0-3892 GCA_035305725.1 Cyclobacteriaceae bacterium | reverse complement strand
TCGGGCATTTCCTTGTGATATACAAGGCCACTTGTAGAAATATTGTAGGGCCGTTCTTCATGATAAATAGACTGGCCCATGCGCGGATCTCTATTGATAAACTCATCCCCATATACCTCATCGCCCTGATAAAGAGGACTTAATGAAATTGGCAAACCATCCGTGCAAAGATAGGACTGCACAAAATCCTGGTTGTATCCTGTGCGGGGCTCCCCCAGTTGACGGACATTGTTGTGCATATGCTTGTTGTGAATATAACGTTGTACCATGATCCCTTCGGGATTGCCTTTCAATTCATACTGCACAAACAGGTCAAAATAGTCTTTATCAGGATTACCGGTTGAATATACCGAGAACAGCCCCGAATCAATGATTTCCTGATAAGCATCCGCTGCCTGTCTTAACAGTTCATCATGTCCGCCTACCGTATTGTGGTACTTTCTAAAGGTGCCCTCGTACAATGCGATGTCCCCCTTTAAATTGAGCGCGGCATACTTAGTCAGCCGGTCGGCATCAGAAGTCGGGGGTAGATGTTCAATAGCAAAGTCAACATCTGCCAGCATATTGGCAATAACGGTCTCCCGGGGATCCCTTGGGAGGAATAATTCCGGCGATTCCGGCGTCAAACTCGCATCCAACCAGGGCACGTCACCAAATTTTCTTACTTTCTGAAAATAAAAATAGGCTTTAAAAAAGCGGATTTCCGCCTCGGAGCTTAGCACGGAGGCATCGCGGTTCATTCCTTCTATACGGTCCAATGCGTAATTACACCTACGAATTTGTAACCAATCCGCTTTGCCCCATCCTCCTCCGGTGGAAGGAACGGTGTATTCATCCCAGGTGTATACATTGCGGCTCGTGGGCGTTTGGTTATCGCTATAGTTATCAAGGTCATACCATGCCAGGCGCGCATCATATAAGTGGGGGTAAAACTGGTTGGCGTACATTTGAATGTCTGCCCCCGTTTTCCAGAAAGTCTCGTCACTGACTTCGTCCAGGGGAAACTTCTCCAGATAATCATCGTTACAGGATACCGATGCAAACAACAGAACAAATATTAAAAATGAAATATTTTTCATACATTTTCGAATTTAGAAATTAATGTTGGCACCAAGGGAAAGCGACTTGTACAACGGATAGGCACTGGGGCCGCTAAGCTCCGGATCAGAAATTTTGATCATTTTGGTACCGGTCCACAGATTACTCCCTGAGAAATACACCTTCGCCCGCTGGATCTTCAGCCGCTGTGTCAAATGCACCGGAATGGTATAGCTAAAGGTAAGTTGCTTTAACCTGATGTAGGCAGCGTTTTGAAGGAAACGGGACTGTACGGACGTGATATCGGATGCGCCGGAAATAATCGGTCTGGGGAAAAAAGCGTCGGGATTTTCAGGAGACCAGTAATCCATGGCCACTTTGGCGATTCCTACCCACTCATTGGAATACTGGGTGAGGTAATACAGTGTGGATATCCACAAATCACGTTTGGCCACGCCCTGGAAAAATATATCCAGATCAAAGCCTTTCCAGCCAATATTGGGACGGAAGCCAAAGCTGTACCGGGGCGTGTTGTTGCCAATCACGCTCATGTCCCCGGGGTTGTCCAAGGTCTGCGAGCCCCGGGTGATTTTTCCATCGCCATTAAGGTCCACCATCCAAAGGTCTCCTGCCTGCCGTACCCTTCCGTTGATGTTTGTCTGGTCCAGTGCCCGTGCCTCATCGTCGGTTTGAAACAACCCGCCCGTGGTCAGGCCCCAGATTTCCCCTACATTCTTTCCTACATAGTAATCCGAAAATATCCCTGAAGGGTTGCTGAATCTAGTAATTTCCGCTGAATAATCCGACAACACGGCGTTGACCCCGTATCTGAAATCCCCACTGCTACCTCTCCAGTCGAGGGTCAGGTCAAATCCTGTAGTACTCATATCCGCAGCATTGGCCTGCGGCTCGTCTACCGCGAGTATTGCCGGCAGGGT
The DNA here is from genome assembly GCA_035305725.1 of Cyclobacteriaceae bacterium. Taxonomy (GTDB): domain Bacteria; phylum Bacteroidota; class Bacteroidia; order Cytophagales; family Cyclobacteriaceae; genus DATGMS01. Next base: position 1,916 of record DATGOS010000248.1, on the reverse strand, counting down.
CTCAGAGCGCGTAAGCATATTTTTCGTGTCCCTTCGGTATACATCAAAGGAGCCGGTTAAACTGTTGTTGAGGAACGCAAAATCAATACCCAGGTTCTGTTGGGTAACGGTTTCCCAGGTCAAAGTGGGACTTACCAGTCCGGGAGCGTACAGGGTTATGGGCTTTTCATTATTGATAAGATAGTTGACCTGTCCTGAATTTAATGTGGCAATATAGGGATAATAACCTGGTACGTTCTGGTTGCCCAGGTTTCCATAAGACACCCTTAGTTTCAACACGTTGACCGTATTTACTAAGCCCTCAAAAAATCCTTCGCTATCGATACGCCATCCCAGGGATACAGACGGGAAAAACGAGAAGCGGTCTTTTTTTCCGAACTTCGAAGTGCCGTCATACCGGCCGTTAAACTCGAACAGATAACGGTCATCATATATATAGTTCCAGCGTGTAAATGCCCCCCGGATAGCGTATTCGTCTATTCCATCAAAAGCATACCGTTCCCCGGAAGCCAGACTCATATACGGGATACTGTTAATGATCAGATTCTCACGCTCCGCCTGTAGCCAGTTGTACTGGGCATTTTCCTGGTTGAAGCCCACCATGGCTTTTACATAGTGTTTTTCATTAAAGAGGTTGGTATAATCGGTAAAGGCATTGAACACGTAATATCTGTCATGATAATTGGTTCTGGACACTCCGTTTGGATTGCTCCTGCTTTGGTAGCCTATGATATCCCCGTTTACATCGTAAAATGGCACCAAAGAGGTGTATTCCAGTTCCCTTTGGTGTTTCATATTGGTGGAATAATCCAGGTTGAAGGTCATGTTATTAATCGGTGTCATCTTGAGTGTCCCGGTCATCCATACATCATTGATATCCCTGGTTTGGTAGCCTCCTTCGACGAGCATCTGTGCCGGGTTGCCGATCGATCCCTGATGTGACCAGTTGCCATCAGGATTTTTATAAGGCTGGGTTGAATAAACATTTGTTTGGTAGATGGTACTGGTTTCCCCAAAAGCTGTCGGAAAAGGGGGAAACCTTTTGTCACTATTGTTAATGGAAATCTTGGTGCCCACCGTTAACCAGTCCAGAACATTGTAGTTCACATTGGTCATGAAATTGAAGCGGTTGTAATGCTCATCAAAAAGTTTCCTGTTCGTAAGTCCCTTTTGGTGCAGGTAAGAAAAAGAGGAATAATAGTCAAACCGGTCTGAACCGCCGGAAATACTGGCGGTGTGCTGCTGCATGGGATAACTTTTATTCATCAATATTTTCTCCCAGTCGGTGTTGGCCACTCCGGTCCACACACTGGGTGCAGTGGGATGTATAATGGCTTCAGGTTGCGTGGGATCATAATAATGGGCCATCAGTGCTTCCAGTTCGATATCGTCATAGTAATTTCTGCCGTTTACCCGCATATAAGCCTCATTCATATATTCCCAACGGTCCCTGGAATCGATGAAATTAATTCTGTTGGTGGGGGAGTTGGTAGAAAAATTGGTGGAAATGGAGATCGTGGGTTTGCCTGATCCCCTCGAGCCGCTTTTTGTGGTCACCAGGATCACCCCATAAGCTGCGCGTGCGCCATAAATGGCGGCGGAGGCGGCGTCTTTTAATACGGACACATTGTCTATATCACTGGGATTTAACAGGTTGATGTCCATGGGGATTCCGTCCACCAGCACCAAAGGACCACCTCCGTTAATAGAAGTATTTCCCCGAATGTTGAAGGAGGTCCCCTGCCCCAAAGAGCCGTTTCCCTGGGTGATATTCAGGTTGGAAACGGTACCTTGCAGGCCTTGGCCAATAGTGGTGATCGGACGGCTTTCCAGCACCTCTGAGGTTACATTGGACACCGCGCCGGTGAGGTTTATCTTTTTCTGTTCCCCATAACCCACGACAACGACTTCTTCAA
>DATGOS010000247.1:0-4912 GCA_035305725.1 Cyclobacteriaceae bacterium | reverse complement strand
TCAGACACATGGTGGGTCAGTGGTTTTTGACAGTACACGGGTTTGTCCATTTTCATCGCCATCAGGGAAGCGGGGGCATGGGTATGGTCCGGAGTGGACACTATTACCGCATCGATGCCGTCTTCCATTTCTTTTAGCATCTCACGGTAGTCCTTGTAAGTCTTTGCATTCGGAAACTTGGCTTTTGATTCTGCCAGCAACTTGGCGTCCACATCACAAAGGGCGACCACGTCCACCAAATTGTGGGAAGCAATGGCCTCCAAGTCCGCCTTCCCCATCATTCCCAGCCCGATGTGGGCAGTACGTAGTCTTCCGTTGGCCCGGGCTTTTGCCAATAATGACGGCGCCAGCGTGAGGCCTAACGCACCGAGGCCGGTCTTTTTAATAAAATTTCTTCGGTCGATTACCTGAAATTTCTCTTTCATTTTATGGTTCATTTGAATAAATATTCGCAAACAATCACAGCGTGATTGGCCGACAATTTAATTCATTGCTGCGGATATCCATGCGGTTCCGATAAGCTTTTTGATAAGTGGTTTACCTATAGGTAGTGCTTAGGGCAAACCACTTCCCCTGAATAATTTCATAGGCTGGAAATCGCAAGTTTTATGGAATATATTATAGATTTGCTGACAACCAAAAATTACCGTTTCCAAATGTGCAGCACAGGCGATGTGGCCATAGATGCAAAGCGGAAAAAGGCAATCCATAGCTTATCAGTCCGTTCAGCATCTTTTTAAGTTGCATCCATGCCTGTGTACAAAAACAAGGACCCTCCTTTATGGGAGCGAAAAAGCCTTTTTTACGTATAAATCACCAAAACATTTAGAATTGAATACATGAGACCTCTTGATCCTCCACAAATTTACAGTGTAGTTCCGGCTATCTTGCCTCCCGACCAGTTGTTTGGACCGTTGTTTCATGATGTTCAGATGAACCATGTTTTTCCGGATTCGATTATTTTTGCAGACTGTTTCCCCAAGCGCTCACCCGAAGAAATTTTAAGTTTGTATGAGATCGAAAAACATAAACATGACTTCGACCTCAGGGAGTTCGTATTCAGGTATTTCAAAATCCCGCAGCCTGTCAATACAGAATATGAAAGTAACCAGCAACTGCCGGTAACCGAGCATATCAACAAGCTTTGGCCCTTGTTGACACGAAGTTCGGAAACCAACTGCTCTTTGTTGCCTGTCCCAAAGCCCTATGTGGTGCCGGGCGGGCGATTCAGGGGGTTATACTATTGGGACAGCTACTTCACGCTGTTGGGGTTGCAGTGCGCAGGCGAGCATGAACTGATCAGGGACATCGTGGAGAACGTTGCCTATTTGGTGGATACCTACGGCCATGTCCCCAATGCGAACCGCAGCTATTACCAAACGCGCTCACAACCGCCGTTTTTTGCGCGGATGGTACGGCTGCAGGCAGAAATAGACGGGCCTGAGGTTTTTAGGAAATATCTTCCCCATATGCAAAAAGAGTATAACTACTGGATGGACGGTTACTTTCGCCTTTCCGATCGGGAAACCAGTTTTCGCAGGGTTCTGTTGCTGCCTGATGGCAGTATTTTAAACCGTTACTGGGATGACCTTCCCGCACCCCGTCCTGAATCCTATGTGGAGGATGTGGAACTTGCCCACACATCCGCACCGTATGGCCTACCGCCGGGGCGGATCTATAGGGATATCCGGTCGGCTTGTGAGTCCGGCTGGGATTTTACCTGCCGCTGGTTCAGGGATGAGACGAATATCGCAACCATTCATACCACGGATATCGTACCGGTGGATTTAAACTGTATTCTTTATGACCTTGAAGTGACGTTGTCCGAAGCCTATGCCCATAGTGAATTTTCCGAGCCTTCTTCCTATTTCCTTGAAAAGGCAGAGAAGCGCAAGGCGGCACTGATAAACAACTTCTGGAATGAAGGCCGGAAGTTCTTCATGGATTATGATGCTGAATCAAATAAGTCTACTCATGTCATGTCGCTGGCCGGTGTATTTCCACTTTTCTACAACATCGCCACGGAAGAGCAGGCAGCGCATGTCCACGATCATATCCTCAACAAGTTTTTAAAGCCCGGGGGTGTAGTCACCTCCCTCCACCAAAGCGGACAGCAGTGGGACTTTCCCAACGGATGGCCCCCGTTACAGTACCTCACCTATGTGGGACTACGTAACTACGGATTTGATGAAACCGCGGAAACATTGAAGGAAAGGTGGATAGCCAATAACGATAAGATTTTCAAGGAGACGGGCAAGATGATGGAAAAGTACAATGTGGTGGATCTAGGTGCCCCGGCCGTCGGAGGGGAATACCCCAACCAGGACGGGTTTGGCTGGACTAATGGGATATATCTCTGGTTTATGAATAATAAGTGAAGGGGATGGGGTGTAACGGTTTTCGCGGACTGTTAAACGAGTTTCGAGGCACTTTTAATTACCCAACTGTTATTCAGTACATTAAATCTTGGTATTTCATTGGCTTCATTCCCGGTGGTTGCACCCCGCGGTTGTTTATTTTGAAGCCTAACAGGCTTCTCCCGACACCGGGAATGTACAGCGTCCGCAGGGAGGAGCATCGTACTGTGTTGAATACAAACACCGTGGGAGCGGTATCTTTTTTTTGAAATGCCTGCTTTACTTTTTGATATTTAATGTCCGGAATACCGGTGGTCAGGACCAAGGGTTTTATCGCTTTAACTTCAGGATCCGTTGTAAAATGCGCTTGTTAATTTAAGATAGTTTTGTATATTGTCACCACGCTTTATTATTTTTATAAGTCTTACCCATGCGTAAAATTACATGCTGTGAATTTTGGCTTAACCTTACCCAAGAACACCAACCCACTTTATGGACCTAAATCCCACTTTCACCCGGCGTGAAATGCTTGGCATCACCGGCATGGCCGGTTTGGCGGCACTCACCGGTTTCGTGCCTGTCCTGCCTGGGCAGCAAGCCCCTTCAAAACCCCGTGTCGCCGTGCTGGCCAGCTATTGGGGCGCTACCCGGTCTCATGCCGACTGGATTGTCACCAAACTCATTGATGGCTATTGGTGGCACGGGGCCTATAACCCGTCAAGGATTGAGGTGGCATCAATATACCTGCACCAGCATGATACCAGCCAATTGGGGCAAAAAGTCGCCAAAGCTAAAGGAATTCCGGTCTACCAGACCGTAGCGGAAGCCCTGACGCTGGGGGGCAATGAACTGGCGGTGGATGGGGTTGTCATTGTCGGCGAGCACGGGGATTATCCCAAAGACCTGAAGGGGCGCTGGCTGCTGCCGCGCTGGTGGATGTATAACCAGGTGGTACAGGTGTTTGAAAAGAGCCGGCGCTCGGTACCGGTATTCAATGACAAGCACCTTTCCTATGACTGGGATGAAGCCAAATGGATGTTTGACAAATCCCGGGAACTCAACTTTCCCCTCACCGGAGGCTCCTCCATTCCGGTGTATTACCGAAAGCCGGAAATAGAACTTGATTTGGATACACCGATAAAACATTCAATCGTCATCGGCGGCGCCTCAGATGAAGGTGGCATTTTCCACTGCATTGACGTACTCCAGGCGTTTGTGGAGCGCCGCAGGGGAGGTGAGACAGGGGTGCGGTCCGTACAGGCCATCCACGGCCCGGAGACCTGGCGCTGGGTGGAAAGCAATGCCTGGGCAGGCCAGCTGCTTGAGGCGGTGGAGAAGCAATTCGAGCTAAAAACGGGACATTTTCAGGAAAACCCACGGGCAAACGTCTGCATCGTCACTTACAAGGACGGAACAAACGCCGCCGTCATCTCAGGCCGGGGCGTAGGCTGGACTTATGCCACTGAAATTGAAGGTAAACCCGAACCAACGATTATTTCCATGCTTGGCTGGGCCGGTCCTTATGACCAATACCATGCTTCCAATGCCCAGCCCCACTGGATTACGGAGATGATGGTGACCAAAAAGGAACCTTTCCATGCGGAGCGGCTGCTGCTGTCTACCGGGATTACCAACCATTATGTATTGTCAAACTGGGAAAATGGCCGCTACTCGGCTGTAGGCCGCACCATTGAAACGCCGTTTATGAACATGAGCTACCGCACCACACGGGGAGCCCAGTTCAACAGGGGAGAGCGGCCACCAAGCCGGCCGTATATCCGGGGGTTTGATGAGTAGGGTACTGAGTACTGGGTATTGAGTACTGAGTACTGGGTATTGAGATATGGGGCCGGTCTACGGCCAACGGTTTGGAAATTGGTAATTTAACTCCCCGGATCGCTAAAGCAATGTCTCTAGCGGAATCAGATCATGCTAGCGGGTATCTTCGACGAGTTCAGAGAGGTCGGGCCATAAATGTATAAGAAATAAAACTAAGAAAAAGTATCAGGTAAAATGAGGACCTGACACCACGGTGGGCAGTTCGACGATTCGATAGTTCAACGGTTAAATGAACCCAACAGAGTTAGATAATACCAGCTAAAATAAGGACGAGAGAGCCATAAGACTTGAAATATGAAATATGAAAAAGATAATAATCGACGGTTGACAGGCGAACGTCGACAGGTAGCGGCAAAGCATAGCTTCACCCGGCGTGAAATGCTGGGCATCGCCGGTATGGCCGGACTGGCGGCTTTTTCGGGAATTTCCCCCAGTGCCGCCAGACCTGCCCAGCCGCAAAAGGTCCGTATTGCCGTGCTGGCCACTTATTGGGGTGCCACCAGATCCCATGCGGACTGGTTGGTAACTAAACTGATTGACGGGTACTGGTGGCAGGGCGCCTACCATCCGTCCCGGGTGGAGGTGGCATCGCTCTACCTGCACCAGCATGACACCAGTCTGCTCGGCCAAAAGGTTGCCAACGCAAAAGGAATTCCCATTTTCAAATCCGTGGGGGAGGCCCTGACGCTCGGGGGCAAAGAATTGGCGGTGGATGG
>DATGOS010000246.1:0-2864 GCA_035305725.1 Cyclobacteriaceae bacterium | reverse complement strand
ACTTCCAAATTCTTGGGGACTTCTACTCCAATTCCCGCGGCTACCATTTGGGCTAACTTAGGGTCTACCTTGTAAAAGTTACCCACCTGACGCCTCCTGATTTCCTCCGACTTTACTTTGCCCAATTCAAAATGTGCGGCTTCCACCAGGTGTTTTTGTTCCGGCAGGGTCAGCGAATTCCAAAACAGGGTGGCCTGGGAATAATGGTCATTAAAACTTTCACTGCGTGCGCGTATCTTGTGACCTTCTACTTTTTCCGTATGATGTACATAACCACCCTTTTCCTCCGGAGCCATCATAGGTTGACCGCTGCCGGTAGAATTGGGCCAGTAATTGGCCTTGCCTTTATTGATCGTGTGCCGCATAAATCCGGCCTCCTGATTGTTGTGCACCGGGACCACGGGCCGGTTGATCGGCACTTCGGCAAAGTTGGCACTGTTAAAACGGTTCAATTGGGTATCCACGTACGAAAACAGCCTGGCCTGCAACAGCGGATCATTGGTAAAGTCTATGCCCGGAACCACATGACCGGGATGAAACGCCACCTGCTCAGTTTCCGCAAAAAAATTGTCGGGGTTTCTGTTTAGGACCATTTTTCCAATAGGCCTTAAAGGGACCAGTTCCTCAGGAATCAGTTTGGTGGAATCCAACAGGTCAAAATCAAATTTAAACTCGTCTTCTTCCGCCACGATTTGAACCGCGAGTTCAAACTCGGGGTAATACCCTTTTTCGATCGCGTCCAACAAATCCCTCCGCAGCCAGTCGGGATCTTTGCCATTCAGCTTTTGAGCCTCATCCCAAACCAGCGAATGGGTCCCCAGCATGGGCCGCCAGTGTAATTTTACAAAGCAGGCCTTGCCCGCCGCGTTAATAAACCTGAAAGTATGCACCCCGAATCCTTGCATCATGCTGTAACTTCGGGGAATAGCCCTATCCGATAGGATCCACAGCAACATCGCTGTGGACTCCGGCATCAGTGAAGCAAAATCCCAAAAATTGTCATGTGCCGCCGTGGCTTGCGGTATCTGGTTGTCCGGCTCGGGTTTAATGGAATGTACCAAATCCGGAAATTTGATTCCGTCCTGAATGAAAAAAATCGGAATATTATTCGCCACCAGATCGTAATTCCCTTCTACGGTATAAAACTTTGTGGCGAATCCACGGACATCGCGCACCGCATCGGCAGATCCCCTAAAACCCACCACCTGGGAAAACCGGACAAAAACCGGGGTTCGCATATCAGGCTCGGTGAGAAACCTCGCTTTGGTATAAGCTTTCATGGAATCATCATAGGGCTGAAAATAGCCATGCGCCCCCGATCCCCGGGCATGTACGATTCGTTCAGGGATATTTTCATGATCAAAGTGGGTCATCTTCTCCCGGAAGTGAAAATCTTCCATTAAGGTGGGCCCCCTGGTCCCCGCTTTCAGCGAGTCATCTGTGTGATTTACCCGTACGCCCTGATCAGTGGTCATAAAGCGCTCCTGATCGTCCTCATGAAAGGATTCCAGTTGGTTCTTTTTGCTATGCTCGTCCACTTTGCCTGAATTAAAGTTGTCCCGGTTTTCTTTGTCTTTCATTGCTCAGTAATTTTTAGTTTAGCTTTATTTAATGTCTTGAGTTAATCTTCGCGAAACCGGCAGCATGGGATAAAAAGATATTCAACCTGGTCGCGGTCCGTAGGACCCGGCACCTGCAAAAGCGTACTAGTAAAATGCTCCCCTGATCACCATTTGGTATATAGCAACAATCTTTCAAATATCATTCCACCCTATTGCCCCAATCCTGCTTGTTCGCCCCTCTCCAAAATTTGCCCCTTGCCCAAACGCTAATACATATTTTATTGCGCCGGTGTATAGTCGCGTTCCGGGTTTTAAAAGGACAAAGCCGCCCGGGAGCAGCACACATGCCTGCCTTCGATTCAAGAACATGCGGGTGATTCGCACATCAAGCCACCTGTGACCCTAATGCAACAGCATTGTTGCCATACGGCCCGGATGAAGTGCGGGAACGGCAATTACTTCCCCGGTACCTGCCGTGCAACGAAGCCTAAAACAAGGGAAGGTGATCCACAACCCTCCGCGCACCATCCAAACCTTATTTTTCCGTCATCATATCCCTTTGCTTTATTTTTTCGAGCATATTTTTTTAACTTACACACGCCTGTTGATTCCATTGCCGGAGCCTGGGGTGATCCATTTTTAAAACTTGCCATGAAAGATAAGATCGTGTTTATTACGGGTGCCGCCAGAGGGATAGGCTTCGAAATCGGAAGGGCGTTTGCCGGCCAGGGAGCCACCGTGGTTTTATCGGATTTGGATACGGACGAGCTTTCCCATGCAATAACCGGGCTTGGGAACCACCATAGCAATTCCTTCGGAATTACCTGTGATGTGACCCAGGAGGCGTCGATAAAGCATGCCCTGGATCAAACTTTGGAGAAGTATGGACGCATCGATGTTTTAATCAACAACGCGGGACTTCAACACGTCGCTCCTATAGAGGAATTTCCTGTCGAAAAATTTGAGCACTTGATCAAGGTAATGCTCGTCGGCCCGTTTATGGCCATCCAGCATATTTTACCCACCATGAAAAAACAGAACTTCGGACGGATCATCAACATGGCCTCCATCAACGGGCTGATCGGCTTTGCGAACAAAGCGGCCTACAACAGCGCCAAACACGGGCTGGTGGGCCTGACAAAGGTGGCTGCTCTTGAAGCTGCCCATTACAACATCACGGTCAATGCCCTTTGTCCGGGGTACGTGGACACCGCCCTGGTTCGAAATCAACTGGCTGAACTCGCCAAAACCAGAAATGTAGAATTGGAAAAAGTGCTGGAAGAGGTGATCTATCCGCTGGTG
>DATGOS010000245.1:0-4761 GCA_035305725.1 Cyclobacteriaceae bacterium | reverse complement strand
GGTCCCGCCCTGTACATTAATGTTGTGCTGAACCTGGGGTGCATATTTTCTCAGGGTCCTGTTCCACCAGTCTACGTTGGGGTACCTTTCGGGATCCGAACCGTCAGCAAATTTTTGAATGTCTTCATTGGTCCATACGGGGGCCAAGCCTTCGTTGTACCGGGACATATTTTCCATGCGGGCATAGTTTTCCGAAGACACAAAATCCGGCACCACGGAAAAATACTGCAGTCCGTAATTGCCGCTATAGGTAATCTTCGTATCCGACACCAAGCCCCTGCGGGTGGTCACCAGAATAACGCCGTTGCCCGCCCTTGCCCCGTACACCGCTGCTGACGCAGCATCCTTCAGGATACTGATGTTTTCAATATCATGGGGATCAAGCTGGGTAAAATCATTTTCGGATGCGGGATAACCATCAATGATGATCAGGGCATCACCAAATCCACGAATATTATAGCTGGTTTTGTTTTGGCCCGGCTGGGCATTGCCGTTTTTGACATATAAACCCGAAGCCCTTCCGGCCAAAGACTGCGTAATGGAAGGCATGGGTGCTACCCTCAATTCCTCCGTGTTCACCGTAGAAACACTACCCGTGAGATTCTCCTTCTTCTGCTCTCCATAACCTACCACCACCACTTCCTGCAGGCTCTGAACATCTTCTTCCAAAGTGATGTTGATGATGGACCGACCGTTTACTTCAACTTCCTGCGAAAGATAACCGATGGAAGAAAACACGAGCACAGCCATGTCATCAGTAAGGCTTATTTTGTAATTGCCCTCGACATCAGTGACCGTGCCGGTATAGGTTCCTTTCACCAAAATGCTGACCCCGGGAATTCCCAGTCCGTCTGTGGAGGATACGACCTTCCCTGAAACATCAAGGCGTGCTTGAATCCCGGCCTTGTCAGGTTCGGGCACAGCCGCCAGGGACCATCCTATGAACAGGAATTGGGTCACAAGTCCGATACACAGAAAGCCTCCCACTTTTAACAGCTTGTAAAATTTGTTCATACTTATTTGGTTTGGTTAAAACAGTTTATAATCGTACAGACCCTGAACGGGCGTATGTTACCTTAGTAAAGTGGTTGTGTTTTATTAATAATAATTTGTTTGATGGCGTTTTTTATTTACGGATCTAAAAATAAGGCGGATTTTACCCCTCCCCTTTGGCTGCTATAGACAATTCTGTAGAAGCACCGTGCCCGGGCAATCCCTTGCCCTCACCGCACCAACAAGTCTATAGCTAACTTCTATTCTCCGCTATAAAAACTTCAAAAAATAACCTTCTATTGCTTTTTTACTACCTCAAATCTAAAGGTAAATTTCAATAATCAAAATTTTTTCAATTAATTTATCCGTGAAATAATGATCATCCGGAATCGGCTGTCCCTCCGCATTAATCCCCCAGCTGCTTTATCTTAAATCGGTCAATTTCCGCCGGGGTATGTTCCTGAACAAGCAGGGCTTCAATTTTTTGTACGATGTCAGGATTACTGTCCGAAACATCATTCAGTTCCTGGATGTCACTTTCGAGATCATAAAGCCGAACCTGCATGCTGTCCTGAAAAATATTTTTCCGAAGGCCCTTCCATTTCCCCATCCGGACGGCCTGCTGCCCCCCGCTGGCGGGAAATTCCCAGTACAGAAATTCATGCTCCCGCTGTTCTCCCACTCCGAGTAGCGTGGGAACCATACTGATACCGTCCGTATCCGCTGGCGCATCTATATCCAACAGGTCACAAAAGGTAGCCAGCATATCGTAGTGAGCGGACAACAGGTTGGATTCTGTCCCCGCGGCAATTTTTCCGGGCCACTGGGCAATCATGGGTACCCGGATGCCGCCTTCATGTAAGAATCCCTTCCCCCAACCGTATTCACTCTTAAAGGGCCGGGCACTGTCAAACCAGGGAGAATCTGCTCCACCCGTGTAGGTAGGACCGTTGTCGCTTGTTAATATAATTAGCGTATTTTCATAAATCCCCAGTTCTTTGAGGGTGGCCACAATCTCTCCGACCTGTTCATCAAAATATGAAACCATTGCCGCATAACAAGCTCTTGGATATCGATGGGGAAAATACCCCCTGTCTCCCAGGTACGGCTCTTCATCTCCAAATTTCTTTACATAATAATCGACCCAGTGCTTGGGGGCCTGCAAGGGATTGTGTGGAATGGGATTTCCGTAATACATAAAGAAGGGTTTGTCCCTGTTTTCCTCAATGAAACCGATCAGTTCATTTTGCATCAGTTCGGAGGAATAGTCATTGAGCCAGAAATCAGAATAAGCCGCCGGATCATAAGGGTCAGCCCCTTCCGGAAGCTGTGTTTTTGGCGGAACAATTTTGTTGTCGAGGATTATCTTTTCATTGTTCTTCCACAGATGCGGTGGAAAATAGGTGTGCGCCTGGCGCTGGCAGTTGTACCCGTAGAAAAAATCAAAGCCCTGACTGTTGGGGGTGCTTTCGGTAAGGGGACCGCCAAGGCCCCATTTGCCCACCAGCGCAGTTTTATACCCATGTTCCTGCAGGATAGTGCCGATTGTTTGGGTGCCGGCCTTCATAGGCCTTTGCCCTTCCAGGTAGGGTTCCTTGCTGGCCGCTTCAAAATCCCATACATCTCCCCTGTCTGCCCACTCGTCATTTCCCCTGATTTGGGCCTTGCCCGAATGCTTGCCCGTAAGGAACATGCACCGGGCAGGGGCGCATACCGGAGAACTGGAATAATGTTGCGTGAAGCGCATACCGTTTGCTGCCAGTGCGTCGATGTTGGGCGTTTCTATTCTTTCCTGCCCATAAACGCCCAGCTCGGCATAGCCGAGGTCATCCGCCAGTATATAAATGATATTCGGCATAGGGGCTTCCTTCGGCGCCTGACATCCAAACATCCCTGTCGCTAGAAACAGGCAAAGACCAGTAAGAAGTAATTTTTGGTATTTGGAATCGCAGTTCATCGTGTTGTTTAATGGCTTTTTAATCCGAAATCCTGCCAGGTTCCCGGCGGTTTTTACCTGGATGCCCCGTTAAATCGTCTCCTAAATCCACGCGGGCTTCATCGGCAATTTTTTCAAGTGCCGCCACCACTTCCGGATTTGAAGCACTTACATCATACCGTTCCCCAGGGTCGCGGCGCAGGTCATACAAACCTCCCTTATAAGGAAAGTTGCCCTCTACTTTTCCCGGACTGCCATCTGCCCCAGGCTGAAATCCGGTGTAGCTGCGTCCAGGATGTGGAAAAACCAATTTCCAATGTCCTTTTCGTACGGCCTCCAGACTGTTTTGCCGATGATAATAATAAAAGGTATCCCTTGGGTTTGCGTCAGGACTGCCCTTCAGCAATGGCAAAAGACTTACACCGTCAATTTTGTGGTCCGGGAGAGGGGCTCCGATTATTTCCGCCAAGGTGGGCAGAATGTCTATGCCCGATGCTATGCTGTTGCAGACGGTTCCGGCAGGAATTACGCCTTTCCAGATCATCAGTGCCGGCACCCGCTGTCCTCCCTCAAAGGTAGTACCTTTGCCTTCCCTAAGGCCGCCGGTAGTGCCGGCATGGTTGCCATAGTTGAGCCAGGGGCCATTGTCAGAGGTAAAAATGACCAGGGTATTGTCCGCCAGATCATTTTCCTCCAAAGCATCCAAGATTTGGCCCACGCCCCAATCGATTTCCATCATTACATCGCCAAACAGGCCCTGGGCTGATTTGCCCTCAAACTTTTTGGAGACAAACAAGGGCACATGGGGCATGGGATGGGGTAAATAAACGAAAAAAGGCCGGTCCCGATGGCGTTTTATAAAATCAACCGTACGTTCGGTAAACCCGGTCGTAAATTGCTTTTGAACTTCGGGAGTTACATCCGGATTGATGACGGTTTCATTTTCAAATAAGGGCAATCCTGGGAATGTGGCTGTAGGATGATAGGGCCACATATCATTGGAATAGGGAATTCCGTAAAATTCATCAAACCCGTGGCGCGTAGGCAGAAACTGCGGCTGAAACCCCAGATGCCATTTTCCAAAGATGGCCGTCGCATAACCTTTCGATTTAAGCAGTTCGGCGATCGTTGTCTCTTTATCAGAAATTCCCCCGGTGGAGCGATGGCTCAAAGCTCCGGTCAGGCCGATGCGGTTTGGGTAGCAGCCGGTAAGCAGGCCTGCGCGTGAAGCGGAACATACCGCCTGAGGCGCATAATAATGGGTGAAAAACATCCCCTCCTTCGCCATCCTGTCCAGATTTGGGGTTGAATATTCCGTGGCGCCGGTAAGAGAAATATCCCCATAGCCCATGTCGTCCAGATAAATCAAAACAATGTTGGGCAACGGCGGGCCCTGAAGGTCCTTTTTTCCCAATAACCTGAAACTTAAGGTGGCGAGGATCAACAACCCCAAAGCCATTCCATTAAAAAGTGTATGCTTCATCTGTTCTGTCCCATGCTTTAATTATCCCTTGCTCCTGAAGAAAGCGAACCCCCGGAATTCTGCGTAACATGAAAAATAATACAAGAAAAAACAAGCGCGTCCGGTAAAAAAGACTCCTTACACGAAAAATATTAGCACACTTTAATCGGATTTCTGCTTTTGGTGGCCGTGTCTATCCGGATAACCGGGGAGGCATTGAAACAGAATATTCAAGTTCACCGGAAAAGGAGTGAAAAATTGAGGCATTATTTGTAAACTTGATATTTAATTCGAAATCTTATTTTATGGAAAGAAGAAATTTTATTAAAAGTGCAACCGCGTTGTCCGCATTCACCATTTTAAAACCGGG
>DATGOS010000244.1:0-7651 GCA_035305725.1 Cyclobacteriaceae bacterium | reverse complement strand
CAATATCACTAATCTGGTTTTCAATCCTTGGGAAGGAAATACCTAATATAAACCTGGCTCCTTTGTAGCGCTGTCCAGTGATCAAATCCGCGGCGGCCCAGCGCATCAGGTCATCAAAGCGGAAACCCTCCATGGCGAGTTCAACCCTTCTTTCCCTTCTGATTTCATTGATCACCGGGTCCAGCTCCGGGAAGTCCCAATCCGGATCGGTAAACGATACCGGCATGGTCAATCCCGGCATACCGACTCTGTTACGAATTAGATTGACAGATTTGTCAAGATCAGCCTGGGTAAGGGTACCGAGTTCGGCTTTGGCCTCGGCAAAAATCAAAAGCGCCTCAGCGTAGCGAAACAACATGCCATCCACCTTGCCATAGTTGTCCGTGGAGGAACCGGTATTTTGTTCCGGATCCGGGGTAGACCCCTTCCGTACCATATAACCGGTTGTACTCATGTCGGAACCGCCTTTTTCCAGCGGTGGCGTAGAAAAAATAACAGGAGGCTCAGAGCTGATTTGTGTCAACCCGGGGATCCACATGGATTGCCTCAGCCGGGGATCCCTGTTTTCAACCACCTGGCTGAGGGTGCTGTCTCCCCGGTACAGGCCGCTGACGCTGATGGGCAGCCCATCCGCTGACAAATAGGAATCCACCAGTGACTTTGTCATTCCCGTACCATTTCCCCGAGTCCCGTTCAGATAGGTCCAGGTCCATGTACCCAACCCCTGTTCGGGATCCACCGCTTCAATGACAATGGCCTCATCCACGCCGGACAGATCATCCTGGCTAAACAGATTCCAGTAATCCTGCGTCGGATCTCCCGTAGAATAAAGCGACAGTCCGGATTCATCGATAATAGTTTCGGCAGCATCTGCCGCCACCTGAAGGTACGGCTGCCCGTTGGAACCCTCTACGCCAAAGACGGTGCCTTCATGGTATTTTTCCCAGGTCCCTTCATACAATGCCACCCGGGCTTTGAACAACAGGGCCGCTTCTTTATTGATGCGGTTTGCACTCACCTGGCTCTTGGTGTTCAACAGGGAAATTGCCAGGTCCAGATCCTGCAGGATGTGACCCACGATCACGTTGCGGGGTTCCCTTGCGGCATACAGTTCTTCAGAATCGATGTTTAACACCCGGTCATACCATGGCACATCCCCAAACTGTTTTACCTTATCGAAATAGAAATAAGCCCTGAAAAAATAGCCCTCCCCCTTGTACTGGTTCAGGTCGGACACATTACCCTCCGTCACTTTGTCCACGTTTTCCAGAAAATAATTGACCTTTCTGATATTGGCCCAGTTCCAGCCTCCGCCCGTGGCGGGAATTGACCTGGTTCCGTTAAGGGTGGTATTAGGTGAAATGGGCTGAAGGTTGTCGCTGTTGTTGTCCGCGTTGTGATAATTCACCGTGCCCCGGAGCTGCGGATAGAAATTGTTCAGGTACAGCTGCAGGTCGGATGAGGAAGTCCAATAGGTCACCTCCGTAATTTCATCCAAAGGGGTCTTGTCCAGCACCTCTACGCAGGCAACACTGAGATTGAGCGTGAATAATAGAAATAATATCTTTTTCATAACCAGTTTTTTAGAAAGTTACGTTCAGGCCAAAACCATACACCTGGGCCAGAGGGTAGGCCCGACCGTCCCCGATCCTGTTTCCAGAGCGCACATGGGCAAGTTCAGGATCGAAGTTTTCCCACATTTTGGAGAAGGTGAGCAGATTTTCCCCATTAAAATAAATTCTTACGTTGGAGAGGCTTCCGAGCCTGTCCATCAGGGACTGGGGCAGGCTATATCCTATGCTAAGGCTTTTTAGGCGGATAAACGCCGCATTTTGCAGATATCGTGTGGAGGGATACCTATCCTTGTCAAATCCACTACTTCCCCCACTCTCCAATGGCAGCGGCAGGTAAGCATCCGGATTTTCTTCCGTCCAAAAATCCAGCACAGGCTCGGTAATGTTGGAATGTCCCCTGCTGTTCCAGCCCCAAAACAGGGTGGCATAAGAATCCGGCCAGAAGTCTCTCTTTCCGATACCTTGCCAGAGCATGCTAAAGTCAAAATTTCTCCATGACGCTCCTCCGTTGATGGAGAAGGTAAAGCGGGGGCCGTCGTTGCCGATTCTTCTTCTGTCTCCCGGATTATCCCGGGTGTTGTTGCCGATGTTGACGGCATTGTCCCCGTTCAGGTCCTTGTATTTGACATTTCCGGGCTGCCAGTTGGTGCCAAAATAGGAAAGGTCCACTTCGGAAAGGTACGCTTCCGTCTCATTGGTGGACTGAAACAGCCCGTCCACTTCAAATCCCCAGATTTCACCCAGCTCCTGCCCCACATACCAGTTGCTTAACACTTTGTTGGGATTGTGGTACTTGGTGATCGTGGAGACGTTGTCCGCAAGCATGAAGTTGACATGATAGTTAAAGTCATTCAAACTTTCCCGCCAGTTTAAGGTGAGTTCCCATCCCCTGGTTTTCAAAGAGGCACTGTTGGTTTCCGGCGGGGCATCTCCCAGGGCCGCGGGCAGCGCCCCCGAAGGCCCAAACATGTTGTCCGTCTGCCGCTCATAGATGTCAAAGGTTGCGGAAAGCCTGTTGTTTAGAAAGGACAAGTCAGCGCCAAAATTCATGGTCGTCGATGTCTCCCAAGTGATGTCCGGGCTTACAATCCCCGGCATATCGGAATAATTAGGCCTTGCGCCATCAATGATCCAGTTTAGCCGGGTATTAATAGGGATGTTGGACAGGTATAGGTAACTGCTGACATTCTGGTTGCCCAGCTTACCATAAGAAGCACGAATCTTGAAGGTGTTGATGACGTTGGTCAGCTCGGGACTCCAAAAATCTTCTTCGTGGATGTTGTATCCCACTCCGGCGGAGGGGAAAAATCCAAACCTGTCCCCTTTCTCGAATTTGGAGGAACCATCATATCTTCCGTTAAATTCAAGCAGGTATTTTTCGTTATAGTTATAGCTTAACCTGCCAAATACCCCCAAGGTGCTCCATGTGGTAATCGGATTGTTGGGTCCAATGATATCACCTATGGCGACGTTCAAAGAATTGAGGTTGTCCGCCAGCACGTTTTGCCGGGCCGTTTCCAATTGGAAGAAGTTGTTTTCCTCCTGTTGATAACCCACAATCACATCAAAATTATGCGCTTCAGCCATTGATTTTGTGTAATTGGCGTACACGTTAAAGGAAGTATAATCTGTCTTGGTGATGTCCTTAAGAATTTGGTTGTTGTTGGCCTGGTAGGTGATGGATGGCTGACCGTCAGGACCAATGAGTGACCATTTCTTCAAATTGAGGGTCCTGTCGTAAAAGTTCTTTTTGAAAGAATAGTCTCCCCGGAGCATCAAACCTTCGGTCAGGCTGATGTCGGCTTTGAACGTGGACACCAGGTTGTTGTCATTATAAGCGTTGAAGCCGTTTTTTTCCAACCAGGCGGGCATCAAAGCCAATTGTTCGGGCACAACCACGTTTCCCTGATCATCTGTTACGGCCGGAGTCTTATAGGGAGCCAGGGGAGAAAAACGCATCGCGTCATGATACAGCCTGCCTCTTCCGGCGCCCTCAAGGGTGGCGGGGAAACTGTTGTTTTCCTGATAAAAACGGGTATTGTTGGAGATCTTTAGCCAATCCGTGAGGTCCGCACTGATGTAACTGTCAAAGTTATACCGCTTGAAGTATTCATTGTCGTCGCCATAGGCCAAAGCCCCGTCATCGGTAAAAAAGCTTCCGGAAATATGATAAGAAATATTCTCACTTCCCCCGCTGGCGGAAATGTCATGTTTCTGTGCAAACTCCAGGTCCTTATAGATCAGGTCCCACCAATCCGAATTCGCATAGCCTGAAAACCAGCCGTCGGACGTTCCGGATTGTATTCCCAGCCAATGGTTGGGATTGTTGGGATCCGCCTCCGTTTGATGTTGGATGGAGCCCTCATAATAGGCGCGGATTTTAGCCATTTGTTCCTCACCGATGGCAATCTGACCGCTGTAATTTCTACTGGCAATGTTCAATACCTCCGCATATTTTACGGAATTGACAAATGAAGGCACATAAATGCGGTTTTTGATCCTGAAATTATTGGAATAATTTAGGGTAAACTTTTGGTTGTTGCTGCCTTTTTTGGTTTCCACCAATATAACGCCATAAGCTGCCTGTGCACCATAAATGGCCGTGGAAGCGGCATCCTTAAGTACCGAAATGTTGGAAATATCATTGGGATTCAGCGCGGCCAGTTCCGATTCGGTGGCACGTACGCCATTAATTAAAATGTAGGGACTGGACGTGGACAATGATCCCACGCCCCTGATGTTGATGTTCATGGTCGCATCCGCGGCTCCCCCGGTGCTGTTGACACCGATATTCAGGTTGGGCGCAAGCCCTTGCAGTGCCTGAGTGGCACTGTTGACCGCCCGCATTTCAATTTCCTCCGCATTAATTTCGGACACTGATCCAATCAGATTGGTTTTTTTCTGTACCCCGTAGCCTACCACCACGACTTCCTGTAAACTTTGTACATCCTCCGCCAATACCACATCCAACACGGTCCGGTCTCCAACGCTGTGTGTTTGCGTCACAAAACCTATAAAAGAAAAAACCAGGGAAGCGCCTTCAGGAACCGTCAGGGAATACCTTCCGTCCAGATCGGTGGCCGTACCCGTACTGGTTCCGGCTACGGACACAGTCACTCCGGGAATTGGTTCCCCCGACCCGTCCACGACTGTCCCCGTGACCGTGACATCAACCAACCCAGGCTGGTCAAAACTTTTTGTCTTATGTTTGGCAGGCCAATCAGTTCTTTTTTCCTCCTCCCAATCCACGGGAGCCGCCTGGGGCATATTTATCAGGGACAGGTAGAGCACGATACCCCCTAAAAGAAACTTCCAGGCCCTTTCCGGAACTCGTAAAGTTGTTTTCATAAATATGGTAGTTTGAAGTAATTGCTATTCTTTGCGCTTAGCATGCTAAAGTTAGGCAAAGGATTCCCGCAAGAAAAAGTACGCGGAAGTTTTTTTTTAATTTCCTTCCTTGGTAACTTATTTTGTCCTAAGTGCTTTCACCTCTGCGGCCGAAGTTTTCTCCTCGATGTTTGCAAAAGCGGAGCGCACATAATCCACCACGTCAGCTACGTCCTGGTCGGAAAGAAACCCAAAGGCGGGCATTTCCATATCATACTGTTCCCCAAGCACGGTAATTGGACCGGATAAGCCGTGAAGGACTATACGGATCAGGTCTTTTTTATCTCCTTTTACCTGTTCAGCCCCTTGCAAGGGAGGGAACGTCCCAGCGATCCCCGTACCGTCTGCCTTATGGCAAGAAGCACAGTAATTGTTGTACACCAAAGCACCTTTATGGAGTGGTGCTTCCGCCTTTTTCGGAGCCGCAGCCTGTACTATTTCTTCTTTTACCGGTTTGGCAGGCGATTGCTTCGTTTTATTGGCCGAGATCTTAATGATCCGGTCATCATTGGACAGGGGGAATCCTTCTACCGGATTCCAGTCCCTGTTGCTGGTGGATAGGTATACATCTCCCTCGGGAGACACGCAAACATCCCGCAGGCGTCCAAATTCTTTTTCAAATAACACCTGCTCTTTTTGCACTGCGTTGCCCTGCTCGTTGAGCTGCAAGACGCGCAGGCTCTGCCCTCTCAGCGTGACGAGGAGCAGGGAATTTTGCCATTGAGGAATGGCAGGATGGTCATAATAATCCAGACCCGCGGGTGCTATGGTGGGCGTCCAGGCAATCAAGGGTTCTTTCACATTGTGTTTGGCACAAAATTCCTCCTCCTCCGGGCGGTCACATACCCCGATGACGTAGGGATAACCGTAGTTGGCGCCTTTTTCTATAAGGTTGACTTCATCATTGGTCGAAGATCCATGCTCAGCGCTGTACAGCTTTCCATTGGACGTGTAAACCAGCCCCTGGGGAACGCGAAATCCCAAAGCCCAGACCGGACTGCCGGGAAAGGGATTGTCATCGGGCACGCTGCCATCAATGTTGATCCGCAGGATTTTTCCGCTCAGCGAGTTCATGTCCTGGGATATTCCGGAATTGGCCTCGTCGTTTTTTGGATCAGCATCCCCAGTAGCCAGCATCAGTGTCCCGTCCGGCGCAAACACGATGCGGGAGCCATTATGACCCGCAGCCGCCGGAATTTCCAGCAAGGTCAGGGGCTCAACCAGCCGCTCTCCGTCATAAGTATACCGTACCCAGCGTGAAAGCAGCTCACGGCCCTTCATGTAGGTATAGTTCAGGAACACATAAGGGAAGTTTTCAATGTCCGGATGAATGGCCATGCAAAGTAAGCCCAGGGTGCGGTTCCTGTAAACATCCGGAAGCACCCTCAGCAGCAATTTTTGCTCCCCTGTTTCCGGATTGACCTTGCTTACCGCACCGCTTTGTTCGGTAAACCATATCCAGTTGTCCGGTCCCCAAGCGATCTCCCAGGCCACATCCAAATGGTTGGCTACCGTGGTGACGTTAAGGAGCACAGAATCGGCGGCAGGTAGATTTTCCTCAATACCGGGTTCAGGGTCAGTCCCTCCTGCCTCCGTTAGGTTGTTTCCCTTATCAGAGACTCCCCCCACGGTCCAGGTATGGATCACTCCGGCTTCCGGCGCGGTTGGTTTGGCGATGGCAAATTGAAGGGTGGAAAGGAAAATCAGAAAAGTAGCAACAAGAAAATTCTTATGGGTATTTTTGTTTGGGTATAAAGACATATTCAGCACAGTTATCCTTCTGCAAGTATAGTAATTTTTATTTTTTCTATCCGCTGCCTATATTCATCCTGACATTTTTGTTTTTATCTTTAATCAATCCTTTGAACAAAATCTTTATTTATGGGAAAATATGATAAGTTATTCCTGGCGGGACTGGCATTTTTCATGGCTAGCTTTTATACCCAGGCACAAGAACCCTTGTCTTATCAAATACCACCAAGTTCCATTGTCGATCTGGTAGACGCCCCACTGACGCCAGTGGTAAGCTTCAGCCGAAACGGTGATTTTATAATACTTCTGGAGCGGGAAACCCGCCCTGGCATCGAGGAGCTGGCTAAACCTGAATTACGTATCGGCGGGATCCGGATCGACCCCCGGTCAAACGGGCCCAGCCGTGAATCCACTTATAAAGGAATAACTGTAAAAAATATCCGGACACAAAAGAGATCACCCGTCACCGGACTGCCGCCTGATCCAAAACTGCAGAACATTTCCCTTTCAAAAGATGAAAAATACCTGGCCTTCACACATCGGGATACTGATGGCATAAGCCTGTGGCTGGTAAATCTGGATACGCTTGTGGCCAGGCAATTGACCGGGGATATTGTCAATGCGGCCTACGGTAACTCCCTAGTCTGGACTCCTGACAATAAATTGCTGATCAAAACCATCAATCCCAACAGAGGAGAGCTTCCAAAAAGCCCGCAAACGCCGATAGGCCCGAATTTGCAGGAAACAGCGGGAAATGCTGCCCCTTCCCGAACTTATCAGGACCTGGTGAGCAACCCGCATGATGAAGCATTGCTCGAGTACTACCTGAACGCCCAATTGATGTTGGTGGATCTTCAGGGCAAGAAAGCGCCTCTGGCCGATGCGGGAATGATTAAATCCTTCAGCCTTTCCCCTGACGGCCAGTACCTGACCGTGGA
>DATGOS010000243.1:0-3068 GCA_035305725.1 Cyclobacteriaceae bacterium | reverse complement strand
AAATGGTAAACCTAGAAAACAGGGAAGAAAAGATGCGTGATGTTATTTCTTCCATCAAAGAAGACTATGACTTTATCATTATTGACTGCTCTCCCTCTCTCGGGCTAATTACCATCAATGCACTTACTGCCGCCAATTCGGTTATCATTCCCGTACAGTGCGAGTATTTTGCCCTGGAGGGACTGGGAAAACTCCTGAACACCATCAAAATCATTCAAACCAGGCTAAACCAGGAACTGGAAATAGAGGGGATTTTGCTGACCATGTACGATGTGCGGCTGAGGCTATCCAACCAGGTGGTCGACGAAGTGCGCATGCATTTTAAAGATCTGGCCTTTGACACCATCATTCCCCGGAATGTCAAGTTGAGTGAATCCCCGAGCTACGGGCTGCCCGTAGTGGCTTTTGATGCCACAGGCAAGGGCGCCATGGCTTATCTCAACCTGGCCAATGAAATCATTGAAAAAAACGGGATGTTAAAAGTTTAATGTTTATAATTTATGGCCTCCAACAACCCCATTAAAAAGAAGAATGCATTAGGAAGAGGATTGGGCGCCTTGTTGCAGGATTCTCCCCAAAAAAACAGCCAACGCGCTGAAGGAACATCCAACCCCACCGCGGGTATTTTTGAAATACCTATAGAAGAAATCCAGGTCAATCCCTACCAGCCCCGGTCCCATTTTGGCAAAGAGGCACTGGAGGAACTGGCGGAATCCATTGCGGTACAGGGTATTATACAGCCTATTACGGTAAGAAAGCTGACCGACGGCGCCTATCAGTTAATTTCCGGCGAAAGAAGGTATCAGGCATCAAAACTGGTAGGCCTGGAAAAAATACCTGCTTATGTGCGTACCGCCAATGACCAGCAGATGCTGGAAATGGCGCTCATCGAAAACATACAAAGAGAAAATCTGAACGCGCTTGAAATTGCGCATTCCTATCAAAGGCTGCTGGCAGAATGTGATTTGAAGCAGGACCAATTGGGCGACAGGGTAGGAAAAAACAGAACCACGGTCAACAATTACCTCCGTTTGCTCAAACTGCCCCCGGATATCCAGGCCGGCATCCGGGATCAAAAAATCTCCATGGGCCATGCCAGGGCATTGATCAACGTCGAAGACGTGGATAGGCAACTCGTGATTTTTAAACGGGCGGTGGAGGAAGACCTGAGCGTGAGAAAGGTCGAGGCCCTGGTGAAGGAACTTAACGAGGGCCAAGCCGAAAAAGACAATAAAGAACAACCCGTACAGGATCCTGTAAAAAAATATGAAATGGAGAAACTGCAGCAAAAGCTCGCTTCCCATTTTGGCAGCAGGGTATCGCTAAAAGCCAACAGCAAAGACAAGGGTGAAATAAAAATTCCATTCAACTCCACGAATGACCTGAACAGGATTTTGGAGATTTTGGAAATTATATAAATCAGTGGTTGCAAAGGGCAGTTCCATGGATAATCGGGTGATCATAGCTATGGGTTTGTCAACAAAGGCCTTTCCCATACTCTTGTTGGTTTGTTTATCTTACGGAACAGGCTATTCGCAGATTCAGGCGGACACCGTACCGGCTGCTGTGGAACTGGATGCGGAAAACATTGTGCTCACCCCTTCTGAAGCCAAGGATCCAAAAGTTGCCACGATTCTCTCCGCCGTCTTTCCGGGCGCGGGCCAGGCTTACAACGAAAAAATCTGGAAGATCCCGATCATTTACGGCGGTATAATTACCACCGCCTATTTTGTAGAATTCAACAACAGGAGATACCGCCGTTTTAAGGAAGCGCTGACGATTGTCCGCAGTCCCGGCGGGACCAATCCCTTTCCCAACCTCAATGAGGACGGTATCATCAGAAATGTTGACTATTGGCGTAGGAATAGAGACCTTTGTTACCTTATATTTGGGGTGATTTACGTATTGGGCATTGTAGACGCTCAGGTGGACGCCCATTTGTCGGGATTTGATGTGAGTGATGATCTGAGTCTGAAATTAGAACCTGCCTATGAATCCCTCAGTGCCGGAGGGAAAACCATCGGTTTATCCATGAAAATAAATTTTTGACCCATGAATATTTTAATACTTGGCTTTGGCAAAATGGGGAAAATCATTGCCGAAATCGCCGAAAGCAGGGGCCATTCCATAGTAGGAAAGATAAATATTGATAACCGGGAGGAGCTGGATACGCTGGACACCGACAGCATTGATGTGGCCATAGAGTTTAGCGAACCCGCCGCCGCTTTCGATAATATTTCCTGGGCAATAAAGCGTCAGATCCCGGTAGTATCGGGTACTACAGGCTGGCTGGAGCGGAAACCCGAGATAGAACGGTTGACCTTGTCCAAAGGCGGGGGCTTTTTTTATTCCTCTAATTACAGTATCGGGGTAAACATTTTCTTCAAGCTTAACCGGTTCCTGGCCAAAATAATGGACGGACAGCCGGACTATAAGATCAGTTTGGAAGAAATACACCATACCGAAAAGAAAGATGCGCCCAGTGGTACGGCGATTACCTTGGCAGAGGCCATTATCAACAAGGTGGACAGGATAAAAAGGTGGCATAAGGCCGATGAAGAACCCCAGGATGAAAAAAGTCTTCCCATTACCTCGGTTCGGGAGGATCCCGCCCCCGGAACCCACCGATTGACCTATGCTTCAGAGATAGACAGCATAGAAATAATACATACCGCGCACAGTAGAAAAGGTTTTGCGCTCGGGTCAGTTTTAGTTGCGGAGTGGATCAAAGACAAAAGGGGTATATTTTCAATGGATGATTTTTTGACCTTTTAAAACAAACCAAATGAGTGAAAGAAAAAAGAAGAAATCAGCAGCCAGGGAATGGTTTGACGCCCTGCTCTTTGCGGTAGTTGCGGCCAGCCTCATCCGGTGGTTGCTGCTGGAGCCGTTTACAATCCCCACAGCCTCCATGGAAAAATCACTGCTGGTCGGCGATTTTTTATTTGTCAGTAAGATGCATTACGGCACCAGAGTACCCCGAACCATCATCCAAATGCCCCTTACCCACCAAAAAATTTGGGGTACGGACATCCCCTCCTATTCCGAGGCGGTGCAGTTTCCCTACT
>DATGOS010000242.1:0-4287 GCA_035305725.1 Cyclobacteriaceae bacterium | reverse complement strand
TGACGGATGAGAATGAATTTAAAATTGACTATGAAGCAGAAACCGACGCGCCGACTGTCGTAAACCTTACCCACCATTCCTTTTTTAACCTGAACGGGGCGGGCAACGGAGATATTCTTAACCACAAACTAATGATCAATGCGGATCATTATACTCCTGTAAACAGCGTCCTTATTCCCACCGGGGAAATTGCCCCTGTAAAAGGGACACCCATGGATTTTACCAGTCCCCATATTGTAGGAGACAGGATAGATGATGATTTTGAGCAGCTTGCGTTTGCGGGAGGATACGACCACAACTGGGTATTGAACAACACGCAGGGGAGCGGGGAAGCACGGCATGCGGCTGCCGTTTGGGTGCCGGAAAACGGCAGAAGAATGGACGTATACACCACAGAACCGGGGATTCAGTTTTATGCGGGTAATTTCCTGAAGGATATGGAAGGAAAGGGCGGCCAGGTTTATGTAAAAAGAGGCGCATTGTGTCTGGAAACACAGCACTTCCCGGATTCGCCCAATCAGCCGGATTTTCCCTCTGTAGTACTAAATCCAGGAGAACAATATACCCAAACCTGTATTTATAAATTTTCGGTGGAAAAGGAAGGGTAAAGGGGTAAGGCGCTAGGCGTAAGGCATAAGGCTTGAGGAATAAGGTGCGGGGAGGCTTATTATTCCTTATTTATCATTTATCATTTATCATTTATCATTTATCATTTATCATTCATAATTCATAACACATCATTTAATTCTACGTGCCCCATCCATGCTAATGGCCTTCAGAACCCAAGACCTTACCGGCTTTGCAAGGCTCGTTGTGCCCTGTCTGATCCTTTTGTTATCTGCCCCGGTGGGCTATGCACAGGAAGTGAAGGCGGAAATCGAGCAATTCAGCCCCCTGTTGGCGAAAATCATTGATCCCGAAGCGAAGGTTGAAGTTATGGGAAAAGGCTTTGACTGGACCGAAGGCCCGCTTTGGATTGAGGAACATCAGGTGCTGCTCTTCTCGGACATTCCCCAAAACAGCATTTACCAATGGAGCAGGGAAGGGGGCGTAGAACTTTATCTTAAACCCTCAGGCTACACGTCAGGGCGGCCGCGCGGGGGCGAGGTAGGTTCCAACGGCCTGCTGATTGACCCCGCAGGCCGGCTGGTACTGTGCCAGCATGGGGACAGGCGGATTGCAGTCATGCAGGCACCTCTGGACCGGCCCCAGCCCAATTTTGAGACCATTGCCGGTTATTTTGACGGAAAAAAATTAAATAGTCCCAATGATGCCGTTTATAAAAGCAACGGTGATCTGTATTTCACCGATCCACCCTATGGGTTGGAGAAAAATACGCAGGATCCACTGAAAGAAATCCCTTACCAGGGCGTGTACAATACCTCAGGTGCGGGAAAAGTTTCCCTGCTGCTTGACTCCCTCAGCCGGCCCAACGGGATCGCTTTTTTACCGGGGGAGGAAACTTTGATCATTGCAAACTCTGATCCCTCCAAGCCCTATTGGTATGCCTATGAACTGGATAAAGAAGGTTTGCCGGTTAAAGGCCGCATATTTTTTGACGCCAGTGATGCTTCCAAGGTCGATAAGGGGATGCCCGACGGCTTAAAGGTGAACAGGCAGGGGAATGTTTTTGCGACCGGACCCGGAGGCGTATGGATTTTTTCCAAAGAAGGTGAGGCCCTGGGAAGGATCAAAATAAACCAACTGACTTCCAATTGCGCCCTGGCCAACGATGGGAGGACGCTGTTTATTACTGCGGATGCTTTCCTATTAAAAATTAATTTGAAGTAGGTTTTACTTTTAGTGGGGAAGCGAAACGACAGGGTTGTCCGGTCATTCCACTGAATATTGCCTTGCCGCAGTTCCCTCCAGGACAGGTAAAAAAAATGCGGAAAGCCGCACCTTTATTTTGGGTAGATATTTTTCAACTCATTGCCACGGAGAGAGGCTTTGGCATAAGGGAGGATCAGCCTCATGATGGTGCCATGGAGTAAGAAAAATACACAGCCCTAAAAAAAACAATATTTCTTTGGGTTTCGATATATTTTGACTAATATCGGTTCATGTTTCCTGATTTTCTCATTAGTTTTTGATATAGAACCCAAAATAATACATCAATAAATGAAGTTTGACCAACTTGAGGATCACGTGCTGTGGGAACTGATAAGCAAAGGAAACTCCAAAGCGTTTGCGCATATTTATAATGCCTTTTCAAGCGACTTATTTAAATATGGCCATAAATTTACACGGGATTCGGAACTGATTTCAGATGTGATCCAGGATGTATATGTCCATCTATGGGAATCGAGAAAAACCCTTTCCATCCAAAAATCCATAAAGTTTTATCTTTTATCCTCCTTTCGCAGGAAGCTGGTCAGGAAAATCAAAACCGATAAAAATCAGGAGGCCCTCGAGGATTTCCATTACAATGTTTCCTGGCAGGAATCCTTTGAGGAGGTGTTGCTGGAAAACCAAATCAGCCTGGAGTCCAGCATCAAAGTCACCAAAGCATTGGAAAATCTTTCGGTAAGGCAAAAGGAGGCAATATTTCTGCGCTACATCCAGGAGCTCTCTTATGAGGAAATTTCCGCCCTGATGAATATTCAGGTGCCGTCTTTGTACAACTTGATTTTCAAGGGCATTAAGTCCATGAGGGAATTTCTATCCTCTTCGAACTTCACCGCCAGGGCTATCGGTTTTATTTCGCTTTTCCTCGCCTGCTGATTGTTCAGTATATTTTTGAAGCTTGGTAAATGAATTTTCAAGTGCCGGCATTTTTTAGTAATTTCCACCGGACTAAGCGAGAAACAGCCCATGAAATTCATCCCTTTTCAGATCATATCCGTGTTTACCGAAAAGCAAAGGAAGATCCAGGGAAATCCGGCCGCCTGCCTGCTTTTGGATGGGCCCAGGAAGGAGGAGGACTATCTGCGAATCGCCAGAGAATTTAACATGCCGGCCACTTCCTTTATTTGGGAAGGGGAAAAGGATCAGGAATATAACATCCGTTGGTTTGCCCCCGATGGTGAAATTGACTTGTGTGGACATGGTTCAGCCGCCGCAGCGGTGTATTTGGGCAAACGGTTTGATACCCACCAGCCCATCCGGCTCAGGTATCCACGCGGAGAAGTATCAGTGGTTTGGGAGGAGGATGACACTTTTTCTATAGTTCTGGATCCGATATTCATTAAGAATGAAGTAGAAATACCCGAAGCTATTAAAAGCGGTCTGGGCATTCCGTTAACTGCTATGTACAAAACCGACAATAAACACCTGATCCTTACGGATAAGGAGTCCAGTCTGCGTGACATGCGCCCGGATTATGAAGTGTTAAGACAGTCGGATATTTTTGGATATGCCATTACCGCCCCCGGAGATGAGGTGGATTTTGTGAGCAGGTCTTTGGTGCCCCATGTCCTGCAACTGGAAGACCACGCCACCGGTTCTTCCCACGCGATATTGACGCCTTATTGGGCGGAGACGTTGAACAAGGACCACATGAGGTCGCTGCAGCTAAGCCCCAGAGGCGGGTCATTTAACTGTGCCATCCTGGACGGAAAAGTACACTTGTCCGGCAAGTATGAGGTTTTGGACCAGGGAAATATTTCTATTTCGGCTGATTAGGCACTGACCGGAACACCTCCGCGCCAATCCGCGTCATTCCAGGGAGAAGACAGCCCGCAGGTTTCGCAGATTGGCGCAGAATTGCAATCTTTTAAGCCGTATAAATAACTTTATTGATTTTTAAAATGATAATCCGCAAATTTTATAAAGTTTTTCCAGTCGTATTCGGTCAGGTTGTGTTTTCCCTCACGGACATGATAGCCCATGGAAGATTGGATCAGGGGCGTATTTAGGGGAGGGGGCGTTGACGGAAGTTGGGAATGGCGCTTGTACAGCGCATATACCGGTTCCGCGGCTTTCATGGCCAGAAAGGTGCCCTTGGGATCAGCCCATAGGTCCTCGGACGCACTGGTGACGTACACGGGCCTCGGCGCAATCAGTCCGATTAGCATATGTTGGTCCACCGGTAGGTTCTTTTCATTATCATTGTATTTTTTGTAGTTCTCGTTGAACCAATGGGGAAACGCGGTATTGATAATTTTGACCGTTTCACCGAACCAACGCCGTGACAACGCGGCCCCGGTGTTTCCGGAATTATTGGACACGCATATGGCAAACCTTGGGTCCTGGGCGGCGGCCCATAAGGAGGCTTTACCTCCCCGCGAATGACCCACCAATACAACTTTTGTGGCGTCGATGTCATCGTTTCTTTCAAAATAATCC
>DATGOS010000241.1:0-3159 GCA_035305725.1 Cyclobacteriaceae bacterium | reverse complement strand
TCCGCCCTGTCGCAATGGCCGTGGCAAAGGAGGTCCCGCTCATCGATACAGAATGGGTAATTTTGGGATCTTTTTTGCTCCTGAAGAGCTGCTTATAAATATAGTATTCCCTTTCGCCATCATCATTCCGGATAGTATCCGCCGGCACGCCAAAGTCTACCCATTCAGGAGAGGAATTATGGTAATCACTTACCCTATCCATTGCATCGCTGATGGAAGTGACCACAATCAGATTTTTTTGTTCGTCAGAAACCCCTTTCCCGAAGGTTGCAGGAAAGAAATACGGCCCCGAGCCGGGGATCTTATTGCCGGAAACGGTAACAAATAATATTTTTTTGTCGAAGAGGGTTTTAATAATTAGATCTTTCAAATGAGAATCGGTTATATCCTGCTCCTGGTAAAATCCCCAGCTTGCATTGATAATATCCGCCCCATTTTCCCTGGCAAAACAAATGGCATCCATAACGGCAAACAAATCCCCTTTACCGTTAGCATCATGGGTCTTTAAGTTCATAATTTGAACCGGGTAATCCGGGAAATTCCTAAACTGCTCCAGGATCAAGCTAGTCACCATGGTGCCATGGCGGTCCTTATCATCGTCCTCGATTTTGCCGTCGTTCTTAATAAAACTCCTTCCAGGCCGTTTGGTCTCTTTATCATGCCAAAGATATTGAGGAGGAATCACGCTTGTGTCCACCCCGGTGTCCAAAACCGCAATCAATAGGGGCTGTTCCCCCTTTCCGTTGTGGCTGAAGGCAGGAAACGTAAAATCATCAAAATTAAGGCCTTCGGGAAAATGTTCCTTAAAGTCAATTTCAAAATCCAAGTCGGAGTGAGTGCCAGTTGAGGAGACACCGGCGGTGATCTTCTGCTTGTGCGTACGGATGTCCACCTCTGGCCCTTCAAACTCCCACAGTTCCACCAAGGAACTGTTTCCCTTTATTCGTCTCGCTGATATACACCTTCCATTCCCTTCCTTGGTACAAGAAAGGAATTGTTTGTTTATTGATGCATCATCTTCCGGCTCCGGCACCTTATCAAAGGTGACTACCCACCTGATCTTTTGGTGAACACTGCTTCCGGCCGATGATAGGGATCCATCTCTTTTTGGATTTCTCATTATCAGCTTTTTTAGGTACGACCAAAAGGCACGTATTTTTGTTATTTGCTTGGAAAGAAACCGTCTCATCTTCAATAATTATTTTTTGAAGTAAATAAATATAGATTTATTATGCGGAAAAACACTGCCATGGGCGTATCAAGCATTAAGTATACAGCAATATACAAAATAAAAATATTCACTTATTAAATGTTGAATTTTATTTAGATGTAAAAGGCTTTTTTTCTCCATCCGCTTTGGGCACAATAGCTTATCTTATCCCCAAGTTGGTACTGTTCCGATACGCATCCAGGCTTCTGTTGGCCTGCTCCAGTTCGCCTTTTGTCCTGCTAAGGTCATTTTTAAGCATCTCGATCTCTTCCACATCCTTATTTAGGTTCAACAGCTTCTTGTTCATTTCAGTGTAGGCTACCACAAAATTGAACACATCGGTATTGAGCTGGCCATATAGATTTCCTGTCTTATGGATGGTTTGGTTCATTACAGCCAGATGTTCCGTAATTTGCCTTTCCACCAATGGGTTCACCGTTCCCAGTCTTATAAGCGAGTCATTCAAGGTTTGTATGCCTTCCAGTGCGGCTATAAACCGTTGCTGTTCATAAGCCTGGGTTTCAAATTCCGCGATTCTTTTTCTCAGCACTTCGTTTTCATTTCCCGGTATGAGTGTGTTGAAGTACACCGCCCCGACGATGGCAGCAACGGTAATCGTGAAAGAGAGGATGAAAATGGTGAAAGCGTAATTCCTTTCTTTGGCGTTGATGATATGGTCCATGGCTTTAACATTTTTAAGGTTAAACATTTATTAATCCACCAGAAAACTCCTGCGCTTTTTGGGCTGAACTTCCGGTTCCGGGCTTACGGCCTCTTTTACAAACAAGCCGCTGTCTTTTTGAATGGGCTGTTCTTTGACAAATATCCCCGTGTCTTTTCGCTTGCCGATATAGTCCAGGCGGGCAAGGCTTGAGAACAACCGGTCCAGGCGGCGGGTAAATTCCGCTGCTTTTTCTATGGATGCATTGATGTTCAGATGCTCATAGGGATGGTTGGCCAGGGAGATAATGGCCGCCTCCAGCTCGCCCTGCTTGATATCGCACCATTCTATACAATAATTGATCAGCTCTTCCTTTCCTGATCCCGTATAAAAATCCAGCGTGTTTTTCAACAACCTGGCAAAAGATGCAAGGCTATTGATCATGAAAACCGGCGGCTGATGAAGGTAGATCAGCTTGAAATTCGCAAGTTGGGAGGCGGTAAAGTGGGCGATATTTTCACAAAGTTTTTCCACAATAAGCGCCATCTCATTTTGTTGCTTTTTTTGCAGCACCTTTTGAATGATATGCACGGCATGCAGTTCCATTTTGCCGTAAAACTGCTCCACCTCAGCATGTAGCTCTATCAGGTCAGGATGACTGCTCATCGATACGCAAGGAGGCACATAATTGTCGTCCAGCATCACTTTTTGGTCCATGACAGTCAATTTGCCCACAGGGAGCTGAAATTGGCCTATCATATGTGCCCCCGCTTCGCCCGCAGGCATCAGGCCCAAAGTATAGGCGGGTAAAGTATAGGGGCGCCTCGGCGGCATTTCTGCCGGATCCGCATCGCCATAGGGGACCCTGTTGAATGGGTCTACCGATAAGATAACCAGGTACTCTGATGACCTTCCTTTCAACTCGTTGAATGGAAGGCTTAGCTGCGGGATAGCGGTACCCATGCCATCCGCCGCTGCCGCCGTGTCATCATCTATCTGGACCATATGCCCTCCCGAGGTGATGGCCCGGCAACTTTGAAGCCTTATCTGCACCTGTTGTTGATTGTCGGTAGAAACAAATAATTTGTAGTCGGCATTTCCTTTGTGATTTGGCAGCAAGCCATAATTATAACGGTTCAACAATCCGCTACAGGTCTGGGCGACCTGGGCAGTAAGCGCGTTGTCATGGGCTATAAAATGGTTTTTGTTCATCTTCATACCGTCCATCCAATGCACGGGCAGGTATACGTGGCTGTTAGATTGCATAATAGTTTCAGTTAAAAGACCT
>DATGOS010000240.1:0-4379 GCA_035305725.1 Cyclobacteriaceae bacterium | reverse complement strand
TTTGTACCTCGGGCCGGTAAAATGTACTCGGGGATATCAGGTTCGCTTCCGCTTCCGTAAAGGGTATGGCTATAGTTATCAATGCCGGCATTTCTTGCCATGAGCCATTCAAGTTCTCCAAATTCCCTGGTGTTGAGGAGGTCATAGGAATTTACATTTTTGGAAAACCCACCTTTTACGCCGACATTAATCTGTAATTTTTGATTTTTTCTGCCGGTTTTGGTGGTCACCAGGATAACGCCGCTGGAGGCTCTGGCACCGTATATGGCCTGCGCGGAGGCATCTTTCAAAATTGTGATGCTTTCGATGTTATTCGGCGGCACTGCGGATCCGGGCACACCGTCTACAATCCATAAGGGGTCGTTGTTGTTGATCGTTCCCAGTCCCCTGATCCGAATATCCGCAGGTTCACCGGGGATATTGGACTCGATGACAGTGATGCCTGAAACCGTCCCTTTTAAAATCTCGGAAGGATCAGTGGCAAACATATCCTCTACATTTTCCGCGTTGACGGAAGATAAAGCGCCCGTCACATCTCTTACCGCCTGGGTGCCGTAGCCCACCACCACCACTTCATCCAGAGCGGAAACATCTTCTTCCAGAATTACCTTGAGGTGGCTTTGATTTCCCACGACAACTTTTTGCGAGGAATAACCAATAAAAGAGACGACTAATACCGCTCCTTCCGGTACATCCAGGGAAAAATTACCCTCTAAATCAGTTGCGGTGCCTGTGGCGCTTCCCTCAATGAGGACCGTAGCTCCGGGAATGGGATTGCCGTCTGGGTCGGTGACTGTGCCGGTAATGGGGATATACACCTTAAGCGCTGCAGGACCAATATCCAGCATCGTTTCGGCTGTAATGTGCGGATTTACAGGCAGCCCTTCCGCCAATTGCGGGCTGAACAGCAATAGACAGCCCACATAGCCGAGCCATGTTTGGTGCCTTATCGAGCGCGGTCTGTCAAGTCGTTTCCTTTTCATGTTTTTCTGTTTTTTTATGGCTGTCTTTATTGTCAACCAGGGTAAACATGACCCTGTATGGCATTTTCAGGAAAAAAGCGGGCAAAGCTTGATAAACAACAAACTATTATTGGGAAGGTACAACACATTTTATGTTTTCACAAGGAAACCAGCACCTTCCCACCAAATAAAAATAAAATATTATTACATTCGAATGTCAATAGCTTGGACCCGTCCCCCTATTATAAAGAAGCGTGTTTTGCCACAAGGTACAAGGGCAGGAGAGTCTTTTTCTCCATTTTCAGCGGCTTCTTATTTGTCTTTTGTGATTGCATCAAGGCCCTGTTTTTGTTTCTTACAGCTTTTGTGTCCATTGGCCATATGATTTTAGGAAGAAGGCTTATTTGACATTTATAAGTGCAAAAAGCTCGGCACGCAGTTGCTCAAGATACTGCCTGGTGGCTTTGTTCAAAGTTTCCGGATCGACTTCTTCCGCATCCTTGGGGTAAGGTTGGACTTTTTTGTATTCCCCTTTGTCCGTTACAATCCAGTCTTTGCTGCGGAGGTAACTTTCATCAGCCATTTGGATAAAGACCCAGCTTCTTTCCTCTCGGGTACTATCGCCTGTAAGCCGTGCGGCAAAACTCTGCCCGTGTATGGACTGTTGGGGGAGCGGCGCTTTTCCAAGCTCACATAGCGTCGGCAGGAAATCGGCTACTTTGACCAAGGCATCATCCACGCTTCCGGCTTTGATTTTTTCTGGCCAGCGGATCAATAAAGGCACCTGAGTCGCCCGGTCGGTAAGGGTGCCCTTACCTCCAAGCACAATTTGGCCATGGATACTGGAATATAGTTGCTGGTCTGTACCATTATCCGCAAGAAAAATTACAATCGTATCGCGGGTAATCCCCAAATCATCCAACGCGTCCATGAGGCGGCCCACATGGTGGTCCAGGCGATCGATCATGGCGGGAAAGAACTTTGGATTACCACGGACAACCTCCTGACTTCCCACATCACCGGGTATGGTTTGATCTTCGCTGTCAGGGGTCGGCACCCAGGGAAAATGGGGCAGCAATGAGGTATAATAGGCCATAAAAGGCTTCCCCTCTTTGTGGCTTTCCTTCATGAAATCAATCAAATAATCCACCATTACATCA
Source organism: Cyclobacteriaceae bacterium (assembly GCA_035305725.1). Taxonomy (GTDB): domain Bacteria; phylum Bacteroidota; class Bacteroidia; order Cytophagales; family Cyclobacteriaceae; genus DATGMS01. Next base: position 2,257 of record DATGOS010000240.1, on the reverse strand, counting down.
GGTCCATAGCGGTCCTTAATTTCATCAGCGATCACTTTCCCGTCTTTACGGAAATAAGGATTATGAAACCGGGTGGTTCGCTCATCTTTGTCCGTCATGATTTGCCAGAGCATATAGGAGTCAAATCCAAATTCATGCACCCAATCCTGTTTGGCGAGAAAGGACAACTGCCATTTTCCGGCAATGGCCGTTTTATACCCCACTTGTTGTAATTGCCTGGCAAAGCTTGGTTCTGAAACATCAAGTACCATGTCCTTGTGATGCATGTAGTCGTAGATTACCCGGGATGTATTGGTGGCAAACGGGTATCGGCCCGTGAGGAGTTCGGAGCGTGTGGGGGTACAATAAGGATTTGAAAAGGCATGGGTGAACATGACACCTTCCCGCGCGAGCCGGTCGATATTTGGCGTCTTGAAAATGTCGCTTCCATAACTGCTGACACACTCGCGACCCAGATCATCCGCAAGGATGAACAGAATGTTTGGTGGTTTCTGTTCCGTATTCCGACCGGGAAACGTTATGGAAGTAAGCAGGACAACGCAAGCAAATAAACAGGTAAGTTTTTTCATGTCATTTCTTTATTTTACTTTGATTGTAAACCGTTTTGACGCTATATCTATGGGTATTTTATCGTCTATGAATGTAGACCGGATTGGTCCAGGCCCAGGAGGAATAGCCGTCTGTATAGGTTGCTTTTAATCTTATGTACTTGTCTTTTGGAGAAACTTTATATCGGGCGGTGGTACTTCGTTTAACTTCCTTTTTAACCCTTCCCCCAGCACTGATGAATTTAATATTACTTGGTTTGTCCAGTACCACGGATAGCCATAATCCATTGGTTGAAATCCGCAAAAATTCCGGCGGATCTGGATGCGATCGAAGGTGCCGGGCATGGCTGGTGAAACGGTGGGCGGAGACCGCTTCAAGAAGCCTGCTGACTTCCACTGGTGGTTCTGGATCAATGTCCCAAATTTTGACCCAGGCGGTGTTCAGTTGATGCCCGTACCTATGTGTTCCTTCATATTTGGTATCCTCCTCCGCTATGATCGCGACAGATTTTCCTTTAGTGAGCATAGCATCGATTACTTTTTCATTGTAAGGTATTACCTCTGATGCCACGCCCTTCGCTTCCGCCACGCCGTAGGTCAGGCTGTTGAATACCGAGATTCCAAAATATCCATCATAACTGTCCATCACCGCTTCATCATACCCTCCCCAATGAGGATGGGGTATGTAGGCTAAACCTCCTTGCTTCTTTATATGATCGATTTGAACTTGTTTGTCATCGCTATCAGTGAGGCTATCTATGCCAATACCAATGAGGTGAGGTTTTCCTCCATATTCTATTCCCGGAATATGGAGCACCCCTGCCACGCCGGGATCTTCCACAATCCCACCTGCATGTGGCAAGTCGGTGATCGCAAAGGCATCAAAACCATATTCTTTTGCCATTTCAAATAACTTTAAAGGTGAATAGGCGTACTGCTTATCCCTGCGGGTGGTATGGGCATGAAAATTTACCTTGTACCTGGGAGCATACCCATCCTCATATGGCGACCTGAGAAGGTACTTCCCCGGTTTTCCGCTACAGGATGTTGACAGCCATACTGCCAGTAGCGACAGCAGAACGCAGTTACATGTTCGCAGATCCAGGTTCATATAAAATCATAATAATTAATATCGCGGGGAGCAGCCCCCTTATTGTCCATGACAGATCTATCGCTGATTTGAATTACCATCCGGGGTTTTGGTTTTCCTGCCCCAGCGCTTCGTTATTATCGATCTCCTCCGCAGGGATCGGCCATTTAAGGTGTTTTTCCTGAATGGGTTTGCCGAGCGCCTGGATTACATCCAGGGCCGTGCCTGTTCTTAGGAGATCATACCAGCGTTTTCCCTCCATTACAAATTCTTTTGCCCTTTCCAACATCAGTTCATTGCGGAATTCCTGGGCGGATAGCCCCGTCGGGAGATCAGCTACCGGATCCGGGGTGTGGGGGGTTTTTCCATACGCCCTTCTCCTGATGCTATTGATAGCCTCATAAGCTTCGGCTGTAGGCTCCCCATTTGCCATACAATTGGCTTCAGCAAAGATAAACACAACTTCGGTGTAGCGGATGATAGGGAAATCATTCCCGGGATTGTCCGATTGGGTATCTCTAAATTTTTTGAACAACATGGGGACTTCATTGCTTAAAAACTGCTCGTCATGCGGTCCATTGTACAGCCAGTCCTTTGGTCGAAGATCGGGCCCGTCCAA
>DATGOS010000239.1:0-2791 GCA_035305725.1 Cyclobacteriaceae bacterium | reverse complement strand
AATCCACGTACAGTTCAAACGGGTTTGTGACCATGACCATGTCACCGATCCTGACGGCATGGACTTCGGTGGTTACCGTGGGATCAGTCCGCTCCAGCTCATATTTTTCCAAAAGGCCGATGGAGCGCGACAGCCTCCAGTAGGCGCCGGATATCGGTACAAACCAGTTTTTTTCCTTCTTCAATTCCGGATTGTCCTTAAGCCGTTGATCCTGGGCTTTATATTCCGCCATTAATCGCTCTATGGATTCAGGGATGGTTTCTACTTCCGGTTTGTGCCAGGTACCTTTTGCGTCATAGATGTCACTGTGAGAGATACGCCTTCTGGCCAGCTCCATATTAACCGTTTTATGTTTGAACAGCGGGTTCCACTCAATGTTTTGCTCCATTGTAGGCAATATTTCCGTGACCGCATTGGCTATGTTTATGCCTATTTGCTGACGCTGGGTCATGCCCGTCAATTCCAGCATGCGTTTTTCCGAACGGGGTTCAATAAGAATCCTTGGGGAAATATCTCCTGCAGCGGAAATTTGGGGAAAGACATAAAGGTCATCCCCCAGTCTGTCGCGGAGCTCTACCCTCGCCTCGTGCCAGTAGTCAGCGGAGATCTTTGGTCCGTATTCCGCCTGGGCGGGCACGGCCACATTGATAACCACCCCCGTAAGTCTGGATTTCTCGTCCCAGGTGTACAGCAAATTCACTGAATGGTCTTCGTACCCTTCCATATGGCTGAACTCAAAATCATCCGTATTGCCATACATCTGCGAGTGCCCGTCATAATAACCTGTCGACCGGTTTTGCCCCACCAAAGCATGGGATACCCCGTAACTTATCCCCCCCGGCCTACGTCCTTCCCAAGCGGACAGCACGGCTTGTGAAATCCGGTCAGCCGCAAAGGCCACATACTGCAAAGGGGACATCACGTAGCCTTCCATGTTCACCCCATAGGTCGCCCATTCGGCCGGAAGGTCTATCCCGTACTTTTTCATCAGTTCCTGCCGTTCAGAAGAAACTCTTGTTGCAGGCGCGGCGTGGGTGTGGGAGGCATTCATGATAAACTTTTCCGCATCCAGTTGGGGATATTTCTTTTGAACCCTTTCAATGATACTGCTTTTTAGCAGGTCGCTGGCGGCGACCAGATCCACCGCGATCATGACCACGTAATCATTCACAACACCGTTTTGGACCGATTCCAGAACCAGTACCGCTGAAGTCACCGGATCATTTGCTTCATCAAACACACGGGCCGACGAGCCACCCGCTATGATCACAGGTTCTGAGGGCGTGATATCGGCTGAGGCCCAGCCAATCCTTAAGCCATCATTTTGACTTTGTCCCAAAAGGGTACCTGGTAAAAAGAGAGCGGAAAAACACAGGGCAATTATAAAAAATAGGGATTGAATTATCTTCTTCATGATGATAAAGTTTATAGGGTTGAAGGCCGTTTCAGCAAAACGACACGTTAATTATACTGAAAATTGTTTAATAACCAGGGCTTTGGGTAAGATTTGGATTAGAATTTATCTGCACCTGGGGAATCGGAAAATAATTTTTATGATCCCCATGGCCCGAGCGGTCATACCACTCCCAATCGCCTCTTGCGAATTTTCCGAAGCGGATAAGGTCATTGCGCCTGTGGCCTTCATAATACAACTCCCAGGCTCTTTCCTGCAGGATGCTCTCCAACGTCAGGGTTGATACAGAAAGGAGATGCGCGGCAGGGTTCTCAAAGGCCCGGCTTCGCACCTGATTGACCAAATCCACCGATTCCTGGGTAGCCACTCCGCCATTTTTTCGCATAAGTGCTTCCGCTTTTAAGAGTAGGATGTCAGCCAACCGATATACGGGAAGATCATTCGATGCCTGGGTACCCGCGCCATAATTGATTTCATACTTCCGGGGTCTGGCCCCTCCTCCTTCAGGCGCGTTCCTATAGTCATATACAATCCCCGGACTGGCATTGGCCAATGGGTCGTCATAGTCAATGGTGAAGTAAAGCGGCGTGTTGGTCCGGGTATTGGTGGCTATCGTGGTGGTACCCAGAATATACTGCGGGCCAAAGTTCCAGCCCTTGATTCGGAGATCGTTTGGATGGAAGGAATGTACATGGGAAGGTAAGGCCGCGGTTCCGTTATTGGCGCCCCTGGGCGCATTTACCGTGGGCTGGCTGCTGAAGTGGTGGTGCATCACATACACCCAGTTGCTCATATTGCCACCAGTGAGTGCCTGGTCAAAAGGCACCGCAAAAATGTTTTCCGTCGACCCCTCATTGTTGACAATAAAGTTGGAGAAATAATCGGGCTCGAGTTGGAACAGGCCTGAATTGATGATTTCATCCGCAAAGGCAATGGCATCATCCCATCTGGGAGTCCCTGTCCAGACTTCCGCATTCATGTACAACTTCACCCCCAACGCCAATGCCACCCATTTGTTGAACCTGCCATAGGTGGTATTATTCACCTCAGGATTAAGCTTGTCGAGATTATCAAGGATGTCCCTTTCTATAAAAGCAAAAACTTCCTTTCTCCCCGCCTCGAAATCCGGATTGTTTGCAGGAATAAAGCCCGGCTCCACATCAAACCGGTCCACTATCGGCACATTACCAAAGCTATTCAGCAAATAATAGTAACCAAAGGCTCTCAGTATAGAGAGCTCGGCCTGAAAGGTGGCCTTTAGATCAGCATCCATGTTTTCGAGCTGATCAAACTGGTAGATAAGCCTGTTCGCCTGGTTTACCCAGTCATATCCATGCACCCAAAAATTGTTGATATATCCGGTTTCGGAGGTCCAGG
>DATGOS010000238.1:0-2740 GCA_035305725.1 Cyclobacteriaceae bacterium | reverse complement strand
TGATCGCGCTGATGGAGTTTCCGGTTTTGTTTTTAGGGGCTATGCCCCAGGATACGCCAGCTTTATACAGTTTGATGAATTATGCGGGATTGAAGCTAGGTACCTGGTATCCGGAGGGCGGGTTTGGAAAAGTCATTTCTTCCATGAGCCAACTGGCGAAGCAGCATGGCGCCATATTTCATTTAAATTCCCCGGTAGAGGAGATTTTGCATCAAGGCAAAAGAATTACGGGTATCAGGGTCAACGGAAACGTTATACCCTATGACGCGGTAGTTGCCTCTTCCGATTACCACCATACCGAAAACAGTTTGTTGAAAACCGAAGACCGCAACTACTCCGAAAGCTACTGGGACAACCGCACCTTCGCGCCCTCCTGCCTGGTGTTTTATGTTGGATTACGCAAAAAAATCGGCCGGATCAATCACCACACGCTGTTTTTTGAAGCAGACCTGCTGCAGCATTCGCGGGAGATTTATAAGAATCCAAAGTGGCCATCAAATCCCCTGTTCTATGTCTGCTGCCCTTCACAATCGGATGGCGGTGTCGCGCCCGAGGGACATGAAAACCTGTTTTTTTTGATGCCTATAGCGCCTAACCTGCCCGATGGAGAGGATTATAGGGAGCAATACTTTGAAATCATGATGCAGCGGCTGGAACAACATGTAGGCGAACCGTTGAATGCCTTCATTGACTATAAAAAAAGCTATTGCGTGACTGATTTCAAATCTGATTACAACGCCTATAAAGGAAATGCCTACGGGCTGGCAAACACGCTTCTTCAGACGGCCAACCTGAAACCAAAAATCAAAAACCAAAAAATCAAGCACCTCTTCTACGCGGGACAATTAACTGTTCCAGGCCCAGGGGTCCCACCGTCCCTGATTTCCGGAAAGTTGGCCGCGCAACAAGTTATCCATCATTTAAAAAAAGACCATGAAGCAGTTATTTGATGACCTTTCGGTAGAAGTTAGCAAGCTGACCACCCGGAAATACAGCACCAGTTTTTCCCTGGGCATCTACTTTCTTTCCCCCGTCATCCGCAATGCGGTTTATTCCATTTATGGCTTTGTCCGGCTGGCGGATGAAATCGTGGATAGCTTCGATGGTTATGACAAAACGGGGCTCCTGGCCCGGTTGCGTGCCGAGACGTATCTGGCCATGGATCAAAGGGTCTCCATCAACCCCATCCTGAATTCTTTTCAGCAAGTCTTCCACCAGTATGCTATTCCAATGGATCTGGTCGATGCCTTTTTAGACAGCATGGAGATGGATCTTCAGAAGATGGAATATACGCGGGCCGCATTCGACCGGTATATATTGGGATCCGCTGAAGTGGTGGGGCTTATGTGCCTCCAGGTCTTCTGCCAGGGAGATACAGCGCGGTGTGAACAGCTAAAGCCTTATGCGATGAAACTCGGCGCCGCTTTTCAAAAAGTCAATTTCTTGAGGGATTTGAAATATGATTATGAAGTTTTGGGAAGAAATTACTTTCCTACCGTGGATTTCAAAGAATTTGAAGCCCGCCAAAAAGTCCAGATAGAAAACGAGATTGAACAGGACTTTAAAGAAGCCCTTACCGGGATAAAGATGTTGCCTGCATGTTCAAAAGGAGGGGTTTACCTGGCCTACGTTTATTATTATTCCCTTTTTAAAAAGATAAAAAAACTTCCCGCATCCAGGATCCTCAAGGAAAGGGTCCGGATCAACAACACCCAAAAATTTGGGTTGATGCTAAACAGTCTGGTACAATATAAGATGAACCTATTATGAATCTGGCCATAGTTTTGGGAATGTTTTTGTGGTCTGCAGTTTCTAATATTGAAGCCAAAGATCAAAAACCTTCGTTGAACGAGGTAAGGGATCTGTATCAAAAAGCGCCGGTGGACAAACGTTCCTGCTTTAAATTACTGGAGCTGCTGAAGCCTGTGGAGGTGGCCGACAGCCGCCTGTATGGGTATAAAGGAGCCAACCTAATGATCAGTGCCCAGTATGTATTCAGTCCTTTTGGTAAATTGTCGCGATTCAACGAAGGTAAGCAACTGCTTGAATCCGCGGTATCGGCGGAGACGGGCGACGTGGAGTTAAGGTACCTTCGCTTATCGATTCAAAAAAACGCACCGGCAATCCTGGGTTACAACCAATCCATTGAGGCGGACAGGCTGTTTTTGAAGCAGGCCTTACCCAATATTTCAGACCCCCGGTTGCGACAGCAGATTGTTGAACAAATATATTAAAACGATGGTATTGGTAAACATTTTAATCACTATAGCTGCCTTCCTTGCCATGGAAGGTGTAGCCTGGTTTACGCACAAGTACATTATGCACGGCTTGCTCTGGTCCCTGCACAAGGACCACCACAAAAAAGAATCATCCGGGTTTTTTGAGCGGAATGACTTCTTCTTTATGATTTTTGCGGTTCCAGGGATCATTGCCTTGTATTTCGGAATGGAAAACGACTACAATTTCCTTTTTTGGATCGGTCTGGGAATCACGCTGTATGGATTAGCTTATTTCCTGGTTCACGACGTCTTTATCCACCAACGGTTCAAGATTTTCAGAAATTCCGAGTTCACTTATTTCAAGGCTTTGCGAAGAGCGCACAAAATGCACCACAAACATCTTCAAAAAGAAGACGGGGAATGTTTCGGAATGCTGTGGGTCCCGATGAAATATTTCCGCAACGCCAAGAACCACCCTTCGGTATGAAGAGCCTTTATTTGCTGGTGAATTTTTTCACCAT
>DATGOS010000237.1:0-6779 GCA_035305725.1 Cyclobacteriaceae bacterium | reverse complement strand
CCGGTCCATTCCATGCTGAATTTTGAATAAATCATGGTCGCTCCTGCGCCCGGTATGGCTTCCCCCTATTCCCGAATTGATCACAGAAGCATTGACTCCCTCCTGTGCAAGCAATCCGGGGAGCCGCTGGGCAAATACCTGGTCAACCGTTTTACGTTCCGCGGTGATAGAATTCCCAAACGCCACAATCTTCAGCGTATCCGCAGGAGCGGACAATGTACTAAACTGGTGCTCACCATTTGCGGCAATTGCTTCACCACCGGTCCCCCACAGCAGCAACGCCATGGTGATAACCCACAGCTTTTTTTTATACAACATGATGTTCATATGCTTATCAATCTAAAAAGTCCTTCTCCAGCACCTTGATCCGAAGCCCCCCTTGCATCGTGGTGATCAAAAGTTCGCCCGGGTTTATTTCGAGGCAATACGGGTAGGATAGCCAGGCCTTGCCTACGTCCTGGTTTTGGATGGCGTACGATTTGGCAATGATCTTGGGCGTGGACCAGGTTTTGCCCTCATCTTCCGAGAAAGCTATGGACAGTTCCTCCCGATGGTTGCTGCTTCTGACTTCGGACCATTGGCGGTCTCCGCCCCTAAGCGGGTAATAGTCTTTTCCGGAAGGATACAGCCGGTTCCAGATCAATGCCAGTCGGCCACTTTCCAAACGCTTTAGCAAACCTGGGGCTGAACTTGCGTCGATACTTGTCGGCTTTATGTCCTTCCAGGTAATTCCTTCATCCTCTGAAAAAGCTTCCCAAAAGGTGCCCCAGTTGGTCCGCATCAACTGCCATATCCTCCCATCGTTCAACTGTTCTATGGTAGATTCCGTCACCCCGCTGTGATGACCCACACCGCCCAAGTCAATGATGTTGCTGCGTTCCCAGGACCGGCCATCGTCCCGGGAAGTGTAGGTCAGGACGGTATGCCTTCCCGGATTATGCCGCATCATCATCGAGGTAAAGATAATATTACCGCTGCGCGTTTCGATCATATCCCTCACCGCTCCCGCATGTTCCTGATGCAATTTTTGGGCATCTTGCCAGGTTTTTCCTCCATCCAGGCTACGGATAGCATAAGTCGGCAAAATGGCACCCGGCGAATCCGAAATCTCAGGTTGCCAGTTCCAGTTCCTCCGTTCCCTGAGGTTCATAAAAGCCAGTACAATGACGCCCGTGGAAGTTTTCATAATCGCCCTTTCGTTGGAAATCTGAAATTTTTCCGGATCTTCAAACATATCATAGCCCGTCCAGGTCTTCCCCTGGTCACTGCTGATCAGACATTGCGTATCCTCAACGGTAAGTAAGTCACCGTTGTCCAAACTGACGAACGGCCCCATTTTGAGCCCGGTCAAATCCTCCACTTTTTCTGGAAGCCAGGTTCCGGCTTCGCTGGTATAGCCCTTGACACCCTCCACCGTCTGCGCCTGGGCATCCAAAACCGTACTACTTATCACAATGATGAAAAACGCGTGGAGTAAGGAAGGTGAAAATGTGCGCATCATTTGGCTATTTAAAGTCTTTCTCAAAAAAGCGTAAAGCCACTTCGCCCGCAAACCCAGCATACGTGGTCGTGATCCAGACCTCACCCGGTCGGGCCTCAAACACCCTGGGATAGGATACGCGCTTGACCGGGCTATTTTCCGTTGCCTTAGCAATGACCACCGGTTCGCTCCAGCGCTGTCCATCGTCGTCCGAAAACATGATCGACAACTCTTCCCGGTGATTGCTATGCGCCACTTCAGACGATATGCCATCTCCTCCCGATAGTGGGTAATCCGCTTGGCCCTCGGGATATTTCCGGTTCCACACCAAAAGCAAACGGCCGCTTTTAAGTCTGGTCAATAATCCGGGTGCTGAACTTGCATCAATCTTTGTGGGCTTGAAGCTTTCCCAGGTCAATCCTTCATTTTTAGAATATGCTTCCCAAAATACCCCCCAATTGGTGCGCATCAACATCCAGATCCTTCCGTCATTTAACTGCTCGATCGTGGCTTCGGTCACTCCACTATGGTGCCCCACCCCGCCCAGATCGATAACGTTGGAGCGGATCCAGTTGAACCCGTTTGTTTTTGAAGTATAGGTGAGCACTGTATGGTGTCCGGGGTTATGCCGCATCATCATTGAAGTGAAAATGATATTTCCATCCCTGGTTTCTATAATGTCCCGGTTGGCACCTGTCCATTCGTCGTGAAGTTTTTGCAAATCCTGCCAGGTTCTGCCGCCGTCGAGGCTGCGAACCGTATAGGTGGGGAGAGTAGCTCCCGGTGAATCCGCTATTTCTGGATCCCAATTCCAGTTGGCCCGCTCCTTTTCATTGGCAAAGGCCAAAATAATTACCCCATCGCGGGTCTTGTGTAAAACCCTTTCTACCCGGATATCAAACCGACTGGAATCCGTGAAAATGGAATACTTTTCCCAGGTCATTCCTTCGTCCATGCTGATCAAACTTAAGTTTCTTTCTATCGTCAGCAGACCGCCATTGTCCAGCCTGACGAAAGGTCCGCTCTTCATTCCAACGAGTTCTTCAGCTTTTTCATGGATCCAGTATCCTTCCGTGGTAATCGATCCCTTATCCTGGGCCAGCACGGAGATGGGCAAAAAGAACACCGCCATGCTCAGCAACCATCCTCCATAGGCAAGTCTCAACAAAAATTTCATATTATGTTGTTTTTATTTGCATTTTTTACGAAGTCCCAATCCGCGGGCACCACCGGTTGTCCGTCGAGGTCCAGGCACTGGATTCTCAGATAGTTGATGCCCCACCTGGAGGTTTTTTGGACCTTCAGTGTTTTTACCAGAACACCGTTGACGTAGAGATTTGCATGCTGATTTTTCAGGTCCCATTCAATGCCCAGTTGGGAGGATTTTAAGGCAGGTTCATGCGTCGCCCAGGTATGGCTTACTATGGCATTTTCATAAACTAAAGAGTCACCGGGAACGGTGTAATGGTCGGAAAGCCCCAACCGCAAGCCGGAAAGGCCTCGGGGCAAAGCCAGATTCAGATGAATGGCCCCTTTGTCCCGCGCCGCAAAATGGAAAAAAAGTTCAGGAGCAGGCTTGGCACCTGTCGAACAGTCTTCTTTTTTTACTTGATTTTCACTTTCAAGCCAATTGGGGTCCACCATGACAATTGACCGGCTCTCTCCCTGGCCGCTCACCAGGATGATTTCCCCTTCGGAAGTCTCCGTGGCGGATGGATAGGCGGTTCCACGGTCTCCTTTCGCCTGGGCATCGCCTGCACAATAGACGTTTAGTACCTCGCGAAAGCCTTTCCATGTCTTTCCATTATCATTACTTATCGCCGCATGGAGCACCTCCCTTCCTCCGAATGCATAGCTGTTGGGATCATCCCAACGTTGGTTCATGTTCAGAAACAACACCAGTCGGCCGTCACGCAACCTCAGGAAAGCTGCCGGTGAATCCGAAGAAATAAAAGGGGAAGGTCTCGGCTCGCTCCAACTTGACCCCGCGTCATGAGAATATGACTCGTACAAAAACCCTTTGTTGGTCCGGATCAGCATCCACACCAACCCAGGCTCCAGTTCAACAACATCAGGTTCCACCGCCCCGTACCGCGTGGTTTTCTCCGAATCGATTTGGATACGAAGCGCATTGGAATAGTTCCACTGTCCTCCGGCATCGTCCGAATACATGGAAATTACTTCATTCCACCCAAAGTCAGCCTCTCCCTCTTCCGGTTTGGCAACCCTTTCAGGAACAGCTTTTCCAAAACTGAAAATTATCCTCCCGGACTGCAGTTCGGTGAAACTACGGATAGACCCCACGTAACCTTCAAAAATCTTCTCCGGAACCGCCCAGTTTTTCCCCGGTTGTTGACGGGTGTACCATAAATCCAATTGTCTGCCCCGATACCCCAGTTCACCCGTATTCCAGATGTGAAACACACAATGAACCGTCCCGTCCTTACTGACAAAGACACGATTGGCATAATAAGCCTCTCCTGGTAACCGGAATTCGACGGACGGCTTAGACCATTCGGCACCGTCTGCTGATTCAATGGACATCAGACGGTCCGCATCTCCGGGTCTGTTGATATAGTAGATTTTATGCCTGCCGTCGGGTAAGGTCACCACAGTAGCCTCGTTGGCGGGACTGGCACCGACAATGACAGGTTCTGCGTATAACCCACTGTCCGTATTAAAGAGACTGATGCCAAACAACAAAATGAAAAAAAATCCATGGCAACATATCGGGGCCGGGTAGAAACGCTGAAGCGAAAGGCTGAAGCGGCAAAATACTGTCATCATGCGATAATGTTGTAACAATTTCTTAATGTTTAGCACATTTTCTAACATAATCAGAGAACAGCTGACTGGCTCATCCCACCTTCTTCTTAAGCTGTTGCCGGGAATCCTTCCATGGGCGTTCGGAAAACCACGGGTATGTTTTTAGGCGCGCTATTCCTTATAGTAATCCCGCGTTGTTTTCCGGCAAATACCTTGGACGGAAGAATCTGGAAGCCTTAATACCCCGGGGTTTGCGTAAGCGCTCGGTTGTCCGTCAAAGCACCCAAATCAATTGGCCACAGCAAGCGGTTTTGATCGGCAGTGGTATATTCAACCACGTATTCCGGGCCAAACCTTCTTAAATCATACCACCTTTTACCTTCGGCAATAAACTCAAATAGCCTTTCATTAAGCAAGGCTTTATCCAAATCCTCATCTCCCGGCTGGTTGGGATAACCATGAAGTTCCACGGAAAATTTATCGCCGAAAGCCCGCTCCCTAATCATGTTAATTTCCGGTGCAGGATCTTCGTTTAACAGGCCTTTTGCTTCCGCAAGCATCAACAATAAATCGGCGTATCGATAAATGGGATAATCATCCGTCCACACCCTAAGTCCCAGCGAAAAACTCCCCTGGTATTTATTTTGCCAAACGCCGGTTTGCTGGATATAGCTGCCATCTTCATACAAATATGCCGCTTGAAGGGATGCTGTTCTCCGGGAATCATCAATGTGAAATCCATTATAAATCTCATTTTTTATGGCGTAAAACAATCCCCCTCCCGTGGTCAGTATGTTGTGAGTTTCCGGTGTGTAAGGTTGTCCGGATAATGAATCCAGGTGCTTATCGCCGAAATGGATATCGCGGGGCACAAAGCTACCCCAGGAAAACAGATATTCGTCCAACGCATGCCTGATGGCAAAAATAATCTCATCGTTTTCTTTGTTGTCGGAGCTAAAGATATCCCTGAAATTGTCCTGTAGCGCGAGGGACGTAATGTTTGTCTGGATATCCAACAAGGCGTTCTTTGCCGTGGTAGCCGCTTCCGTGCCGCCTCCCATTCTCCTGGCATGCCATAGATAAACCTCAGCCTTCAACATTAAGGTCGCAGCCTTGGACCAAAATACTTTCGTCCTAAAGGAGTAATCGCCGGAAAAATTTGTCAAGGAATTTTCAAGGTCTGTTTGAATAAAAGCCATCACCTCGGCTTCCGATGAGGCCGCCTTTTCAAGTTCATCGATCTTGAAACTGTAGCTTGGTTGATCATAAATCACCGTACCACCCCAAGACCTCAACAGGTGGAAATAATAGTAGGCCCGAAGCCCGTAAGCCTGGCCTAAAATGTACTGCTTATTTTCCGCGGACAGGATATCGGTATTTATGGTTTTATCAATAATCAAATTTAACTGGTTGATGTTGGAGTAAAATCCGCCGAACCCCGTCACACCGGGATTGTCTTCATTGATGGTATTGGTGTGTACCGGCAACTCCAGCATGGTATTTCCGGTAAAAGGCTGTTCCCCCCATATATCACTCCTGAATTCTCCAAGCCTCAGAAACTCCATTTGATGGGTTCGAAATCTGCTGTGGATACCATTCATATGGGAATCCCAATGTTCGCTGGTCTGCCAGTAGCTGGCATCGGTCAAACTGCTGACCGGCATCAGGTCAAGGCGAAACGCGTCACCACAACTACCGTCAAAAAACAGCACGCCCAACATCGAAAAATAAAATATGATCTTACCGAATATCTTCATCTTGATGTTATTTTTTGTAGAATTAAAACAACGAAACCTGCAGTCCGATTACAAAAGCCCTCGGCAACGGATACCGACCTTCATCACTGCCGCCGGGTTCTGGATTCCAGCCCGTGTATTCTCTGGTAATATACAACAGGTTCTGCCCAGTGATGTTGGCCCGTATGGATTCCGCACCGATTTTGGAGGCAAGGCTTTGGGGCAGGGCATAACCAAAAGTCAGCTCCCGGATTGATAAGTAGTCGCCTTTTTCATAAAACATGGAATTGTGGTCCTCGGGTGTGGAGAAGTGGAGTCCCGATCTTTTCACGTTCAGTTTTGGAAAGTCCCCATAGGTATAGGCGGGATATTTTGCGTCGGTGTTTTCCGGGGTCCAGCTATCCCGAACCCATTCAATAACATTGGCGCTGCCAATCATATTCCCCATGGATTTGGCCGCGAAATCATTGTAGATGATATGCCCGACCGCATAGTCAAACCGTCCATAGAATGAGAAATTCTTGTAGTTCAATGAAGTGGAAAATCCGCCTGTCGATTTGGGGAAGATATTGCCTACTACATAGCGATCCCGTGAATCAATGGTATCGTTCTTGTCAAAATCCCGCCACAAAACATCACCGGGTTCAATGGGGAATCTCCCTGATTTTTCGGTTATAGACTCATACAAAGCCGGCCCGTACAATTCTGCAACCGCATCGTAGCGGTTCGGAACCGTGGCGTTGACATCTTCCCAATCTCTCAATACCCGCTCAGCCTTGTAGGCGACAATATCGCCA
>DATGOS010000236.1:0-4025 GCA_035305725.1 Cyclobacteriaceae bacterium | reverse complement strand
AAGTTCCTTGAGGCTTGCCTGGATGTACTTTTCGCTTTCCGCATCCAAATTTGAAGTCGCCTCATCGAGGATTAAAATTTTTGGATCCGCCAAGATGGCCCGGGCAATCGCCAGCCTCTGCCGTTGCCCGCCCGACAGTTTCACCCCCCGCTCCCCGATCAGCGTATCCAGCCCAAGCTCAAACCTCCCGGTAAATTCATCCACATAGGCAGCCCTCACCGCATTGTCCAGCATTTCAGGGCCGGCATCCGGTCTGGAAAAAAGGATGTTGTCCCTGATGGTCCCCTCAAAAAGAAAGTCATCCTGCAGTACAACCCCCAGTTGACTCCTGTAGCTATCCAGCCGTACCTGCTGCAGGTCATACCCGTCCACCGTGACAGTCCCCGTATCGGGGTTGAGGAAGGAAGCCACCAAACCCGAGATGGTCGTTTTGCCGGAACCTGAACTGCCCACCAATGCCGTTACAGAGCCTGCAGGTGCGAAAAAATTAATGTTCTTGATGATTTTCTTCCCTTTCTCATAGGAAAAACTTACATCTTCAAATTTCACATCCCCCCGTATATTTTGCAAGACAATATTTCTGGTTTTGGGATCTTCTTCCAAAGGCATGTTCATCAGCTCCTCGGTCCTGTCCAGGCCGGCAAAAGCTTCGGTCAACTGGCTTCCAATATTGCTCATCTGGAGAATGGGAGCGATCATAAATCCCAGCAGCAGCGTAAAGGCCAAAAAATCTCCAAATGTAAGGGTATCTTCCATAATCATATAGCCTCCTATTCCCATAATGCCCGCAGAGGCCAGCCCCAACAGGAGCGTGGCGGAGCTGGTGACAAAACTTGTGGCGGTGAGGCTGCTTTTCACGTTCAGAAACAACCGGTTTACACCTTCCTCAAACACCTTGATTTCCTGCTTCTCCGCATTAAAGCCCTTGATGACCCGGATACCGCCGAGTGTCTCCGTAAGCCGGCCGGTCACCTCGGCGTTGATCACCCCCCTTTCCCTGAAAATGGGCCTGATCCTCCCAAAAGCCTTCAGGGAAATTATCCCAAAAATACCCACCGGCAAAAGCACATATAAAGTCAGCATGGGGCTGATGACAATCAGCAAAACCAGGCAGATTACCGATGTCAACACCCCGCCCACCATTTGTGCCAGCCCGGTGCCGACCAGGTTCCGAACTCCTTCCACATCCGTCATCACCCTGGAAACGAGTTCCCCCGTTTTAGCGCTGTCAAAATACCTGATGGGCAGACGGATAATGTGGCTCTGTACCTGTGCCCTCAGTATGGATATCAGTTTCTGGGCCTCCACGCTCAAGATCTGCGTCAACCCAAAGGAAGTGACCGCCTGGATGATCACCGCCACGACCACCGCCAGGATCAGCAGTTTCAAGCGCTGAAAATCCGCGGAAGGAATAACATCATCCACCAAAAACTTGCTCGCGCCCGGCAGTACCAGGCCGGAAAGGCGGCTGATCACAATAAGCAACAAACCTATTAAAAGTTGCTTCCTTCTGGGCCAGATAATGGTTTTAAACACCTTGGCCATGGTGATCTTTCCGCTGCGCTTAGTGCCGGGCATCTGGGTCGGTTTAAATTTCTATTAAAGATATTCGTTAAAAACATTTTGGAAAATCCAATAAAAATAAAAATACGAATAATTCGGAAAGCACTATATAGAGGGGGAATACTATTTTTAGCGAAACGGCGCCTGCTGAACTTAAAAACGTGCGGGGCCAGTACCCCAACAGGCGCAATCACGCCAATCGCTAACATACCGGATACCTGCTCCGAAAATTCAAAATTTTGAAGCAGCCATAAATACCCTAAAAACAAATTTAAGAAAAAGGAGAAAAAGAATCCTATGGCCCAGGGGCTTGAACTTTCACTGTTTATGGATGTGTCGGTCCCGAATTCATCATAATGGACAGGGAAGTCAGCTGACCGCTCCTCTTCATTTCCACAAAAACTCCCTTTTCTTCAATTCGATAGTAGGTATAGTCAGGCCACTTTTTCTGCCTCAATTCACGCATAGCTGTTTAATTCCGGTTTCAATTACCCACATTTTGAGGAGCCGCAGTCCTTGCAGGTCAGGCACCCTTCCTGATAATGGAGATTGGTGGAGTTACAGCTATGGCACTTTTGTTTGGTGGCCTCCGTTCCGTCCGGGACATACCGTTTCAGGGCACGGGCCACGCCGTTTTTCCAGGTATTGATGGCCTCATCCAGTTGAAGGCTGCTGATCAAATCCACGACCTTTTCAATGGGCATCCCGTGGCGTAGGGTGCCTGAGATCAGCTTGGCATAGTTCCAGTATTCAGGATTGAATTTGTAAGACAATCCTTCTATAGTCGTTTTGTACCCTCTTTTATTCTGATACTGAAAGTCATACCGGGAACTGCCGTCTTCGTTTCGGTTTTTGATGATCAGGCCTTTGTTTAGCCAGCGGGGTAGAATAATTCCATCCTCATCATCCGCAAGTCCCGTAAATATTTCATAAGGTCTGCCGTCTATCAGCCCGATAAAGGCCACCCACTTTTCCCGGTTGTTTTGAAAACGGACAATATCTGCATCGAGCACCATAGGCCGGATCGTCGGAAAAACCGACAGGCTTTCTGATTTTCCGTTTTTCTTTTCTTCATTGGACAGCAATACCCCGGCCCTTGATCCGTCTCTATATACCGTTACCCCTTTACATCCGGCCTTCCAGGCTTCCATATACAGCTCACCTACCAGTTCTTCGGTCACATCGCTGGGCATGTTGATGGTAACACTGATGGAATGGTCCACCCACTTTTGGATAGCCCCCTGCATCTTGACCTTTTTGTGGTAATCCACATCATTGGAGGTGGCTTTGTAATAGGGAGAAAGGGCAATAAGTTTATCCAGTTCCTGCTGGCTGTACTTCTTTTTGGTGTCATGGCCGTTGATTTCCATCCATTGCTTAAACCTATGGTGGAAAACGACGTATTCCTCCCAGGAATCGCCCACTTCATCCACAAAATCCACCTGCACATCCCGGTCGTTGGGGTTCACCTTTCTCCTTCGCTTATACACGGGCAGGAAAACAGGCTCTATTCCCGAAGAGGTCTGGGACATCAGGCTGGTCGTGCCGGTAGGTGCGATGGTAAGCAGGGCTATATTTCTCCTGCCGTACTCGCTCATCTGGTAATACAGCTCCGCGTCCGCTGCTTTGAGGCGCTGCATGAACGGATTGTTCTTTTCGCGCTCCGCATCATATATGGCAAATGCACCCCTATCTTTGGCAGTCATGACCGAACCTCTATAGGCTTCTATGGCCAGGGTTTTATGGATTTCCACAGAAAACTCCACGCCTTTTTTGCTGCCGTACCTTAGGCCCAGCGCAGCCAGCATATCGCCTTCCGCCGTGATGCCGATGCCTGTTCTCCGGCCTTCCTTTGCCTTTTTGCGGATTTCCAGCCAAAGATTTTGCTCGGTTGCCTTGATAATGGGATCTTCTGGATCATCCTCGATTTTTTTCAGGATGGCATCAATCTTTTCCAGTTCCAGATCAATGATATCATCCATGATCTTTTGGGCGTGATGGACATGCTTTTTGAACAGATCCCAGTTAAAAACCGCCTCCGGGGTAAAGGGGTTTTCCACGTAGGAAAACAAGTTGATCGCCAACAGCCTGCAGGAATCATACGGGCACAGCGGTATTTCGCCACAGGGGTTGGTGGAAACGGTCTTATAACCCAGGTCAGCATAACAGTCCGGCAGGGATTCGCGGATGATGGTGTCCCAGAAAAGGATGCCGGGTTCGGCGGATTTCCAGGCATTGTGCACGATTTTCTTCCAAAGCTTTTGCGCGTCAATTTCCTTCTTATACAGCGGATCAGGACCTTCTATGGGATACTGTTGCAGGTAAGGGGTCTGCTTTTCCACCGCTTTCATGAAAGTATCATCAATGCGCACCGATACATTGGCTCCGGTCACCTTTCCCTGCGTCATTTTGGCATCAATAAAGTTCTCCGCGTCCGGGTGCTTGATGGCCACGGATAGCAT
>DATGOS010000235.1:0-6899 GCA_035305725.1 Cyclobacteriaceae bacterium | reverse complement strand
AGGGTTGCCCATATTGAAAACAGCGTAAAAAATTTAGACGCGGTAAGCACGGAGGTCCATATCCCCCCCGTGGCCAACCACAATCCTTCCCTCATCATCGCCTGGGATCCCGGCAAGATAAAACTAAAAGGAAAAGAGCTGGGAGAAAAATTGCGCATGGGCAAGCCGTCCATAGAGACGATCGACTGGGAGGGAGAAAACAACATCCGTGTAACCGTTTTTATGCTGACCAAAGGTCAGGAAAAAATCGTTGCCAGAAGGATTAAAGAGGAACTGGAAGCCGCGCTTGCCTGAAAATGATTAATCACCCCCATAAATCCCCAAAAAGAATCCCCTGAAATAATTATTGTACGGAAAATTCAAAAACTATATTACCTTTAATTTTCCAATGAAGGCCTGAACTTTTGGCTGGCCTTCTTAATGTTTACTATTTCAATCTGTTTAATGAGTCCTAAAGTTTATTCGCCGGGAAGGTTGTTCCGTTCCCTGTTCTCTGTTCTAAGTATCGTAGTAGTATTTGTTTTTTCACAATGTACCGGAAAAGATCCTTTGCCCCCAGGCGATCCGGACAACGGTGGGCTTTATTTGCCTGATGGCTTTGAAGCGGTGGTTGTTGTCGACAGTATAGGTCGCGCACGGCACCTTGCGGTAAGTGATGCGGGAGACATTTATGTGAAGCTCCGGGCTCCCGAGTCCAAAGGGATCGTTGCCTTAAGAGACACCGACAATGACGGAAAGGCGGACTCCATCGTAATTTTCGGGGATTATCCCGACCAGGGAAATTATGGAACCGGCATGAGAATCTATAATGGATATCTCTATTTCAGCACCGCGGGCGAAGTGTACCGGACCAAGCTTACCCCGGGAGAGTTCATTCCCCAGGGAGAAGTAGAACTGATCCTTACGGATGACTACAAAAACGCTCCTTTGGGCTATGAGCACATTGCCAAACCTCTGACCTTTGATGATGACGGTCATATGTACGTGCCTTTCGGATCCCCTGGTGACGTCTGTCAGGAATTCAACCGAAAACCCGGCGCTCCCGGGTTAGACCCCTGTCCGGAACTTGAGCGTCATGGTGGCATATGGCAGTTTGACGCCAATAAACTGAACCAGACCCAGGATGACGGTAAACTGTATTCTACAGGCATCAGAAGCGTGGTCGCCATGGACTGGAACCATGAAGACAATACCTTGTACGCTTTACAACATGGAAGGGATAACATGAGCCGCTATGACCCAGAAGTTTTTTCCGCCTATCAAAGCGCCATTTTTCCCTCTGAGGAATTCTTCAGGGTGACGGAAGGCTCAGATTTTGGCTGGCCCTATTATTATTATGATTTTATTCAGGAAAAGAAGCTGTTGAACCCGGAATATGGTGGAGATGGTAAAAAAGAAGGCAGGGGCGCGGAGTATGACCAGCCCATCATCGGCTTTCCCGGCCACTGGGCACCAAATGACTTATACTTCTACGAAGGAGATCAGTTTCCCGAAAGGTATAAAAACGGCGCCTTTATCGCTTTCCATGGTTCTACCATCCGTGCACCCTATCCCCAATCCGGTTACTTTGTCGCCTTTGTTCCGTTTGAAGACGGGGCACCATCCGGTCCCTGGGAGGTTTTTGCGGACGGATTTGCGGGCGTGGACACCATTGTCAACACCCGTGATGCCAAAGCCCGTCCCATGGGTATTTCCATGGGCCCTGACGGATCCCTTTATATCACCGAAAGTGTGAAAGGTAAAATCTGGCGCATCATGTACAAAGGGGACAAGGAGAATTTTGGGGAAGCCCAGTTGGCCAAAATGGAAGAGAGAAAAACCACCCAACCCCATATCAGGCATCCGGATGAAATTGAGGATAATCTTGAAAAAGACAAGGTAGAGGCCGGTGCCCAGCTGTATAACCTTTATTGTGCTGCCTGTCACCTGCGGGACGGAAAAGGGGATGGGGGAAGATTTCCCACCTTGTCAAATACCGACTGGGTTACTGGTAACAAAAGCAGGCTGATTGATGTCGTGATGAATGGCCTGGAGGGACCCATTACCGTAAACGGCCAGCAATTCAACGGGATAATGCCGCCCCACGGCTTTTTAAAAGACGCGGAACTGGCTTCCTTGCTCACTTATGTCCGACAAAGCTTCGGAAACAATGCAAGCAGCATTTATCCTGACGAAGTGGCCCGAGTGAGGAATGCCCCTAAGACTGAATCACAGTGAACTCATTAATTATATCCATAATACCAAAATTAAACAGCAAGACCATGTTCAGAAAAACATTTAATTTTATCTATCTCACCCTGTTTATTCTTCTTGTCGGTTCCGGCTTTACCTATGCGCAGGACCCCGAAGCCCGGCTGAAAGAAATGGGAATTGAATTGAGGGTACCCGGAACACCCTCCGCCAATTTTTTGCTGGCGGTGCAGACAGGCAACCTGGTCTTCCTTTCAGGGCATGGCCCCACGATGGCTAACGGTGAGTTTATGAAAGGTAAGGTAGGAGAAGAAATTGATCTGGAAAAAGCACAGGAAGCGGCCAGACTGACGGCGATTTCGCTGCTATCCGCACTTAAAGCGGAGATCGGTTCTTTAGATAGGGTAAAGCGGATCGTGAAGGTGTTGGGAATGGTCAATGCGGTTCCCAACTACACGCAACATTCCATAGTCATGAACGGGTTTTCGGATTTTATGGTCGAAGTCTTTGGTGAGCGTGGGAAACATGCCCGTTCGGCCGTGGGAATGGGATCCCTGCCGCACAACATTCCCATAGAAATCGAAATGATTGTGGAATTGAAGGATTAATCCTTCCCCGGGTTTAAAAAATTGATCCATTCGTTTTGAAAAAAGAAAGCATATACAAAGTCATATTGGGAGTCGCCGTGATCCTGTTGGTATTGGCTTCGGTCATGATCTTTACGGGAAAAATCGCACAGGCAGGGCCTTTCCTGATTGGCTTCTTTGTGGCCATGGCCCTGGGGGTGCGGGGATTTTCCCTGACCAGGGGACTGACCTTTACGCTGCTGATCCTTTCGGTAGTGGCCACCGCTTTGTATTATCCTGCCTATTTTCTCGAAATCAATGGCTTTGAACTGGCGGTCCTGATCACCCCGCTCATCCAGATCATTATGTTTGGGATGGGAACCTCCATGGGACTTAAAGATTTCGTCGCACTCGCCAAGTCACCCAAGTCTGTGATTGTCGGTGTGGTCGGGCAGTTCACCCTGATGCCGTTGCTGGCGCTTGGACTGGCCACCGTCAGTGGCTTCTCCGCTGAAATTTCCGCGGGCATAATCCTGCTGGGATGTGCGCCGACTTCCGTAGCCTCCCCCGTGATGAGTTATCTGGCAAAGGCAAATGTGGTGTTGAATATTACCATTGTATCCGTGACCACCCTAATTGCGCCTTTTTTGATCCCGCTGCTGATGAAGATGTTTGCCGGCGGATTCATTGAGATCAATGTTTGGGGAATGATGTGGGATATCATCAAAATGGTACTGATACCGATAGGCGCAGGGCTTCTTTTTAATAAATTCCTGAGTGGAAAAATGAAATGGCTGGACGCTGCCATGCCTTTGGTATCCATGGTGGGTATTGCTGTAATTGTGGCGATCATTATGGCCGCCGGAAGGGAAAGCCTGCTTAATATGGGGCTATTGCTTATATTGGTCGTGCTTGCCCACAACCTTTTTGGATATTTGACTGGCTATTGGTTTGCGCGCGGGTTCAGATTGTCGGAGCAGGACAGTCGGACGATTGCCATTGCCACGGGTATGCAAAATGCGGGGCTGGTCTCCGGCATCGCCAAAACCATGGGCAAAATTGCCACGGTGGGACTGGCTTCTGCCGTTTGTGGTCCTTTGATGGGTTTCACCTCGTCGGTGCTGGCTTCCTACTGGAACAGCAAACCGCCCAAAGACGAAGCGACCGATCCCCGGCAGAAGGTCAAAAAAGCAGCCGAAACTCTGGGTTAAACCGAATGATTTATAACTTCAATATTGGGTTCAAAACATTTATAAAGACAAACCAGACAAATTAAAACAGTCCGCAAAAGAGTCTCAAGTCTCATATCTCACATCTAAAACAATATGTCTCACCTCCATAAAATAGCCCTACTCGGAATATACCACGAATCCAACACGTTTGTGGAAACCAAAACCGATTTGGAAGATTTCCGGAACGGGCACTTTTTGGTTGGGGACGCGATACGGCAGGAATATCGTGATGCCCATCATGAAATAGGGGGTATGTTGGAGGTTTTGGACAGGCACAACATCCAGGTGGTTCCGGTAATGTATGCCGAAGCCACGCCCGGCGGCACGATCACGGCCGAGACCTATGCCGCTTTGTTGGAAAGGATGTGGACTGAACTGGAAAAGGTGCTCCCGGTAGACGGATGTCTGGTGGTACCGCATGGGGCAGGCGTCAGTGAGGATTATCCCGATATGGACGGACACTGGCTGCAAACGTTGAGGCAAAAAGTAGGAAACATCCCCATTGTGGGCACGCTGGACCTGCACGCCAATGTCAGCCCCACCATGGTGGAGTCCACTGATGTGCTGGTAGCTTATAAACAAAACCCGCACATAGATCAAAGAGAAATAGGCATGGCTGCAGCCAATCTTCTGGTGCAGCAGCTAAATGGGAAGATACAACCCCGACAGGTGCTGGTCCAACCGCCCCTGGCAATCAGCATTGAACAGCAATTCACCAAAAACGAACCCTGCAAAAGCCTGTATGCCTATGCCGACAGGCTCAGCCAAAGGGAGGGGATACTGTCGATAAGCATACAGTTGGGTTTTCCATATGCCGATGTAGCGGAAATGGGAACCTCCTTTATTATAGTATCGGACAATGATCCCCGCCTGGCCTTGGAGACGGGACAGGAACTCGAGAATTACCTTCTCCAAAACAAGGAATCATTCGTAGGAGAAAAAATTGATATTCCCGCTGCACTGGACCTGGCGGAAGCAAAGGAAAAACCCGTGTTGCTTTTGGATATGGGGGACAATATTGGCGGTGGGTCCCCTGCCAACAACATTGCCTTGCTGGAAGCACTTGAACGAAAGGGTACTTTGTCGTCCTTTGTCTGCATCTATGATCCCAATGCGGTGAAAGCAGCGGCTGGCTATTCGCCTGGCGAGACCTTTTCGCTCAATATTGCCGGAACCGACCGGCACGGGAAAAAATCATTTTCCGCCAATGTCCGCCTTCTTTGGATAAAGGAGGGTGATTTCCAGGAGGACAATGCAAGGCATGGGGGGCAGGTAAATTATCATATGGGTAAGACCGCCCTGGTGGTGACCGACAACGGCAATACCGTCATGCTTACTTCTTTGCGCATCCCGCCCTTTAGCCTTAAGCAACTTACCGCCTTTGATGTTGTGCCCGAGTCCTTTGATGTAATTGTTGCCAAAGGCGTCATTGCGCCCATAGCGGCTTACAGCCCGGTGTGCCCGAGCATCATTCAGGTGAACACGCCAGGGGTAACACAGGCAGACATGACCCTGTTTCACCACCAACATCGGCGAAAACCGATGTACCCGTTTGAGGAAATAACCGTGGGGCAGACAGAAAGAAATTGAAATTAAAATTAACCTAAGCTATTAATGATATGGAACTAAATCAAGCGCTAAAAAAGCAGATGAAGCAAGTCCTGACGGTGATCATGGCGTTGGCATTTATTGTACCAGTCTCCGCCCAGGTTGCCAAAGAAAATCTTCGGCCTGCGGCAGTGGGTAAGAAGGGCATGGTCGCCGCGGCTAATCCCCTTGCCAGTCTTGCCGGTCAAAAAATTCTGGCAAAGGGAGGAAATGCCATTGATGCCATCGTAGCCGCCGCCGCTTCACTGAATGCCGTTGAACCCTACATGTCGGGTACGGCGGGTGTAGGCTATATGTTGTTTTATTCTGCCAAAGATAACAAGGTAAGGTCTTTGGTCTTCGGGGGGTGGGTTCCGGAATCTTTCGATCCCCAGTCACTGGCCGCCGACTCCAGGGTGGCGGACGGTGCGGGCCACGGCGCTATAGAAACCGTGGGGCCCAGAATTGTGGCTGTGCCCGGAAACCTGGCGGGTTGGAACCGTGCGCTTCAGGATTATGGTACCATGTCTCTTTCGGAGGTTTTTGAACCTGCCATTGAGTATTTGGAAAATGGCGTCCCCATTACGGAATTCGATCAGGCCATGTGGAGGGGAACATTAAGCAGGGTAAAGCCTCATCCCGAATCTGTCAAACTTCTGCTTAAAGAAAACGATCAACCTTACGAGATCGGCGACTATTTTACCAACAAGCCCCTGGCCAAAACCATGCGAAGGATAGCCGAGGAAGGCGCTGACGTATTTTATAAGGGCGAGCTTGCCGAGGAGATCGCAGCGGCCTTCAAGCGTGACGGCGGATTTATTACCGTGAAGGACCTGGCAGCTGTTCCCGACAAAGTACAATGGAAAGAACCCCTTTCTATTAACTACCGGGGCTACACTGTTTACAACAATCCTCCTCCGGGAATGGGTATCCAACAGCTTCAGACCCTAAAGATCATGGAAGGCTTTGATTTGCAGGCCATGGGCCATAACAGCGTCGAGTATCTTGCCCATTTGTTTGAGGCGGTTTATCTTTCCCGGCTCGATACGGACAAATATGTAGGTGATCCGGATTATGTGGATGTCCCGACGGACATGTTGCTGTCCGATGATTACATTGCCAAGCAGAGGGAAAAAGTAGTAGCCAGGGTAAAGGCCAGAAAGGCGGGCAATTGGCAGGGTCTGGGCGAACTAACGGTCAGTGAACCGTTGGCCCAGGTCTGGGATGATAAATATCAGTATGCCACTACCAGTTTATCCGCTGCGGACCAATGGGGCAATGTGGTTGTCATCACCCAAACCCACGGTGGAGGATTTGGATCAGG
>DATGOS010000234.1:0-5781 GCA_035305725.1 Cyclobacteriaceae bacterium | reverse complement strand
CATCCACAAAAAATTTGTTCGCCTGCTTCTTTTCTTTTCCTTTTACAGCGTGCAACATGGCCATGGCCTCGGCCGCCGCCGTTCCTTCATCCAGTAAGGAAGCGTTGGCGAGCTCCATCCCCGTCAGCTCCATGACCACCGTCTGAAAGTTTATCAGTGCCTCCAGTCGGCCCTGGGCGATTTCAGCCTGGTAGGGCGTGTAAGCGGTATACCAGCCGGGATTTTCCAGAATGTTCCTTTGGATCACCGGGGGAACAATGGTATCATAATATCCCAGCCCAATAAAAGATTTATAGATTTTGTTTTTCCTGGCAAGCGACCGAAAATTCTTTAGAAAATCAGCCTCGGAACTGGCTTCTGGCAGCTCCAGCTCCTTATTTGTTCGTATGGCTTTGGGAATCGTTTGATCAATAAGTTCATCGAGTGAAGCAGCCTGAATTTTATTGAGCATGGCGGCAATTTCCTTTTCGGAAGGGCCGTTGTGCCGGTGTTCGAATTTCTCCAGAAGATCAGGTTTGAATCTCATTTTTACACGGGATTGGATGGAGTAGGTATAAATTTTATGGTCCAGCAAAGGTATTTAATTATTAAGAAATAATTATTTTTTATTCAAGATCAAACCAAAGTCCTGCCAGGATAATGACAAACGGTGTTAATCTAACGGGATTTATTTATAGTTTTGGGCAATAAACACTTACGTAAAGCAGCAATGAAGAAAATATTCCTTTTGGCAGGCTTTGGTTTCTGCCTTTTTTCCCTGCAAACTTTGGCACAGAACGATGTGGCCATAAAGTACGCCAACTCCATCACCGTCGATGACCTGAAAACACACCTCAACTACCTGGCTTCTGACGAGCTCGAAGGAAGGGAGACTGGGGAAAAAGGACAAAAACTCGCTGCCGAATACCTGCGGGATTTTTACAGGGAAATTGGCCTTACCGGTCCCGTTGATGGGGACTATTTCCAATATTTCAACCTTGTCAGAATCTACTGGAAAGACGCTTCCTTGAAGGTAGGAAAGCACAAACTGGAACTCAATAAGGATTTTATCTTTATCGGGGACGGAGACATGAAGAAAAACGAAAAAGCTGAACTGGTTTTTCTGGGCGCTCCCAATGAGGAAAATCTAGAAAAAGTGGATGTAAAAGGAAAGCTGGTCGGGGTATGGGCCGTCGGTCAAACGGCACAATCCACCAGACAGCAGGTGATGGACGCTGGTGCCAAAGGCATTGTCATTGTTACCATGGAGGATGAAACCAGTTTTGAACAGCTTCGAAAGAATTACCAAGCCTCCCTGGGAAAGGGAAGAATGGGGTTTGATAAGCCGACGGTGCAGGAACCCATTTTCATGGTCAGTCCCCAAACCATGGCACTTTTGTTCGACAGCTCCGTGGAAAAGTTAAAAAAGGCGGCCAAAAGCAAACCCGGCTCCATACCATCCCAGAAGGCGGTCTATAAGGTGGTAAAAGGGAAGGAAGTGGTGGAAACGGAAAACGTGCTGGGATTCCTGGAAGGTACGGATAAAAAGGAAGAGGTGCTTGTACTTTCTTCCCATTACGACCACATCGGGGTCAACAGTGACGGAGAGATCAACAACGGCGCGGATGATGATGGGTCGGGAACAGTAGCCATCATGGAAATTGCCGAAGCGTTTTCCATGGCAGCCAAAGAAGGCCACCGGCCCCGGAGGAGCATATTGTTCCTCAATGTGTCGGCTGAGGAAAAAGGCCTGCTGGGGTCTGAATACTATGCCGACCATCCAGTTTTCCCCCTGGAAAATACCGTCAACAATATCAATATCGACATGATCGGGCGGATCGATTATGAATATGAGGAGGCCGAAAACCGGGATTACGTATACGTGATCGGTTCCGAAATGCTTTCCTCCCATTTAAAGGTCATCAATGAATACAACAACATCACCTATACGGATTTGATCCTTGATTACCGGTACGATGCCGAGGATGATCCGAACAGGTTTTACTATCGCTCAGACCATTACAATTTCGCTAAACACAACATTCCCGTGATTTTCTTTTTCAACGGGGTACATGATGATTACCACCAGCCCACGGATACCGTGGACAAGATCGAATGGGACCTGTTGAAGAAGAGGTCCAAGCTAATCTTCCACACCTCCTGGGACCTGGCTAACCGGGAACACAGAACGCCGGTGGATGGGACCAACACGAGATTGGAACGGTAGTGTTTGAGTAGTGAGTATTGGGTACTGAGTACTGAGAGTTCTGAGAAAGGCATGTGGATAACTACATGCTTTTTTTTGTTGATGCTGCTGGGTTTGATGAATTAGGCGCTAATTCTTAAGCCTTTTTAAAGTAGAAGAGATAGTGATTCTGGGATTTCATTGAATGAAGCCGTTGGGCTTAAAATGGTAGAACACCATCTGACACAGGCGCAACTTGCCGAAGTATTGGGTATGGGTGCGCCTAAACTTTCGCAAATATTGAATGGTAAACGGGAACCGGATGTTGCTTTTTAAAGAGCCTTGCACGAAAAGCTGAACATTGATGCGGGTTTTCTGTTGACCCATGCTTAGTCCCTATTTCTACCTGGGTTAATCAAATGTCGTGAATAGTTTAAATTTCCGAAACGAGTTTGTTATTTTAGGAAGAAATACAGAGAACCGTTATCATGAAAGTAAACCGATCCGAAATCACTGCATTGTTACCACACAGGGATCCATTTTTATTCGTGGATAAAATTGTTTCTGCTACCAACAAAGAAATAGTTGCTGTCAAATCCTTCAACGAAAAGGATGAGTGGCTCAAAGGAAGTTTCCCGGGATCGGGCTTTATCCCCGGAATGATTCTGGTGGAATCAATGGCTCAATGTGGGGGAGCCGGCATCAAAATATTGGGAATACCGGAAGGGGTTTTTGTTTTGACCACCATTGAACACTTACAGTTTTTTGCTGGTGCTCAATATAATGAGGAAATCAAATATGTCATTCAAAACTTAAGGATAAGCAGGAGCATTATTAAACAGTCGGGAATGGCTTTTATGGATGGACAATCCCTGATGGAAGCCACTTGGATGAGTGTGAAGGTAAGATAGGAAACGAAAAGCTACCTCGTAGCTGTAAATTAGGTATCCTCTATCGGATTACCTTTCGCCTCTATCCACCGGGGGTCAGTAGTTGTATGCTTGATTTAGATCGCTGATTATGTCGGTTTTCTTCTAGCCTTTTCACAAAAGGTGAATACAATGGTGCGAATAATCAAAAATTTATCGGGACTTAATTTGGAACTTGCTAAATAACTAAGTTGTCAGAACTAAGATATTGGCTGTATTTCGTAAATTGGTAGAACTAACGTCATATAGCCATGCAACAAAAAGCCCAAACCACCACTCCCAACAAAAACCACCAAAATATCCCCGGAAATCCCTCTACTGCCATTAGCAGCCCGATCCGGTTAAACGACCGCAGCAATGGCGAGCCTCTTAGGCTTCTAACCGACGAAGATTGGAAGTTTTGGATCCAAAACGGCTATGTGATCATCAAAAACGCGGTTCCGAAAGAAAACGCAAAACGGTTGGCGGATTATCTTTGGGAATATGAAGGCAAAGATCCGGATGACATCGCATCATGGTACAGCAGGCCCAATGCACCCATTGGCATGGAAGAGCTTACCAATACCGGCATGGTGGAAATCTATCAGCACCAGTACCTGTGGGACAACCGGCAATACCCAAAAGTCCACCAGGCGTTTGCGGACATCTGGGGAACCGAAAAACTCTGGGTAAGCATCGACCGCGCCAATTTGAATTTTCCGGTAAGGAAAGGCTTCGAACACAGCGGTTTTATCCATTGGGATTATGATCCGGAATCGGATGAACCCCATGTGCAGGGGGTGCTGGCGCTTGCGGACCAGATGGATGAGCAGATGGGCGGATTTCAATGTGTTCCGGAGCTGTATAGGACCTATGATTCATGGAAACACACACAACCCGAAAACCGTGACCCTTATAAGCCGGATACCAAAGGTTTCGAGATTTTGAAAATCGGACTGGAGACCGGGGATCTTCTTATTTTCAACAGCAAGCTGCCCCACGGCATCAGGCCAAACAAGAGCAAAAATAAAGTACGGATCGCCCAGTATATCTCCATGATGCCTGCCCGGGAAGACGATCAGGAACTTTTACAATGGCGCATCAACAGTTGGAAAAATAAGGTGGCGCCGGAGGGGTTTGCCTTTCCCGGGGATCCGCTCCAGAGGGAAAAACATGACCCCATAGCCCAGCTTACAGAACTTGGGGAAAAGCTGCTGGGCCTGAAAAAATGGTGAGGCCACTATTTATTATAATAAGCCGTTCCTCCCCATAAGATTTTTTACGGTTCGGGTAGCAATATATTCGTACTTTAGGGTATTCATTAACCGAAAAAAACAACAAGATGTTTAAATCCTTTTCGACCATCAGATCCATTTTGAAAAATATTGACCTCTCCAAAGTCCAGGAACTTTCGCGGAAAGTCGACCTCAACGAGATGATGACGGCGGTGTCGGGGATGAGCGAGGCGGATCTGAAAAAAATGATGAAGATGATGAAAAGGCCGGTGGGAAAGAAAAGAGAAGCACCCACAATCAACGGAGACTTTTATGAGTTGGGCAAGACGCTGACCGCTGAGGAGCGGGAAATCCAGCTCCAGGTCAGGGACTTCATGAACCGTGAAATCCGGCCCATTGCCAATGAATACTGGAATAAAGCGGAATTCCCCCACCACATCATTCCGAAAATGGCGGCGTTGAACATTGCCGGCCTGACGTATAAGGGGTATGGCTGTCCAGGCCGTTCGGCCTTGCTGGAAGGTTTCCTCGCGATGGAGATGGCACGGGTGGATACTTCCATCTCCACCTTTTTCGGGGTACAGAGCGGCTTGGCGATGGGATCCATCTACCTCTGCGGCTCGGAAGAGCAAAAGCAGGAGTGGCTGCCCAAAATGCAAAAAATGGAAGTGATGGGCGCTTTTGGGCTGACAGAACCTGACGTGGGATCAGGGGCAGCGGGTGGCCTCACTTGTACCTGCAAGCGGGAGGGAGACGAATGGATCCTCCAGGGACAGAAAAAATGGATAGGCAACGCTACCTTTTCCGACATTACCATCATCTGGGCCAGGGACCTGGATGACCAGGAGGTAAAAGGGTTTATCGTCCGCAAAGGAAACCCCGGCTTCCGCCCTGAAAAAATGGAAAACAAAATGGCCTTAAGGACGGTGCAAAATGCCCTGATCACTATGGACAACTGCCGGGTTCCAGAACATGACCGGTTGCAGGAAGCAAACTCCTTTAGAGACACCGCCAAAGTCCTGCGGATGACAAGGGCAGGCGTGGCATGGCAGGCGGTGGGCTGTGCAAGGGGCGCCTATGAGTCCGCCCTCAAATACACCAACGAGCGGATCCAGTTTGGCAAGCCTATCGCCAGCTTCCAATTGGTTCAGGATCTTCTGGTCACCATGCTGGGTGACTTGACGGCCATGCAAACCATGGTTTTCAGACTTTCCCAGATGCAGGACAGTGATGAACTTCTGGATGAGCATGCCTCGCTCGCTAAGGTGTTTTGTACGCTGAGGATGCGGTCCATCGTAGACCATGCCCGGGAGCTTTTTGGAGGTAACGGGATTCTTCTGGAATATGATATTGCCCGTTTCGTGGCGGATGCCGAAGCGATTTATTCCTACGAGGGCACCAAAGAAATCAATTCTTTGATCGTAGGTCGGGCCATCACAGGCCATAGTGCTTTTGTATAGGTTGTATAGACAAA
>DATGOS010000233.1:0-2398 GCA_035305725.1 Cyclobacteriaceae bacterium | reverse complement strand
TTTCCTACAATGGAACTGATGTTTGGCTTCAATAAGCCTGTCCCCAACACGATCAGGATCAGACCCAGGTAAAAAGCATTTAGATCCAGGGCATTCAATTCGCCGGTGTGGGCTGGTCCGTCTGAAAATAAGTTGACCAAGCCGGGGAGCGCCATGGTAAAATGTCCCAGGGTAATGATGATCCCGCCATACCAGACCGATTTCTTAAGCCCAAAAAGCCGGTCAGCAAACCAGCCGCCCGGAAGAGCCATCAAGTAAACTCCCATAGAATATAACCCGTATACAGCGCCCGAGGTGCGGTCATCAAATCCCAATCCTCCGTCCACCACGGCCGTGGTCATAAACAGGATCAACAGGGCACGCATGCCGTAATAGCTGAAACGTTCCCACATTTCTGTGAAAAACAAGGTCATTAATCCTTTTGGATGGCCAAAAATTTGGGGCCCCTCAAAAAGATCATCGGGAGCATTGTGCTTTCCTATCAGTTTCTCGTCGTCTAGCGCCATCCTTCTAACGATGTAGTTCCTTTTTAATGAAAAATGCCCGGAGCTTGGTTTCTGAATGGCCGGACGGTTTCCTGCATCAACGAAATTGTGCAGGATTACAATGATAACGGTTTTTTTTCAATCCCAATACAATAGGCGGGATTTTTGAGACTATAGACTTACCAATGATTATTTAGAGTATCTTTGAATATATTAAATTTTGATCTATGCAAGTTGAATCCAGTAAGGCAAGCCGTAATTCACTTTCAGAAATTGGGATAAATAAAGTTAAGCAAGCGTTTTTTAACCTGGAACCGGCAGAATTGATTGAAGCCTCCATAAGGAACGGAGAAGGTTTTCTGTCCTCACGGGGAGCTCTGGCCGCAGATACAGGGCAGTTTACGGGAAGATCGCCCAAAGACCGATACATTGTTCAGGATGCAGACAATGAAGACAGTATCTGGTGGGGTGATATCAACATTCCTTTCAGCCAGGAAAATTTTGATGCTTTGCTCGACAAGATGACCACCCATCTGTCGGACAAAACGGTATATGTAAGAGACGCCATCGCGGGAGCTGATCCAGCTTACGGGCTCAATATCCGCATCGTCAATACATTGGCCTGGCATAACTTATTTTGTTACAACATGTTCTTAAGGCCTGAGCGGAAGGAACTGGAAAACTTCCATCCCAACTTTACCATTATCTGCATCCCAGAATTTGAAGCTGATCCCGCGCAGGACGGGACAAGGAAAAAGAATTTTGCCATATTAAATCTGAGCAAAAGGATGATCATCATCGGCGGAACAGCCTATGCCGGTGAAATGAAAAAAGGAATTTTTTCCGTATTAAATTACCTGCTGCCCCACAACCATGGGGTGTTGCCGATGCATTGTTCCGCCAACGTAGGAAAAGAAGGTGACACCGCAATCTTTTTTGGGCTGTCCGGTACGGGTAAGACCACCCTGTCCACTGATCCCAGAAGGAAACTGATCGGAGATGATGAACATGGCTGGACCAAAGACAGTGTATTCAATTTCGAAGGAGGCTGTTATGCCAAGGTCATTGACCTTACCCAGGAAGATGAGCCGGATATCTGGGATGCGGTGCGCTTTGGTGCGATTGTGGAGAATGTACGGTTTCATAAGGGTACCCGTGAAATTGATTATTCCAACCGTGAGGTGACCGTCAACACCCGTACGGCCTACCCCATTCACTTTATAAATAACGCGGCTTCCCCTTCCATCGGCAGCATTCCCAAGAACATATTCTTTCTGACCGCTGATGCATTCGGCGTGCTCCCTCCCATTTCGCGGCTGAATACGAGCCAAGCCATGTATCATTTTATATCCGGCTACACCGCAAAAGTCGCTGGAACAGAGGTAGGCGTCAAAGAACCGGAAGCCACATTTTCTGCCTGTTTTGGGGAGGCATTTCTTCCTCTCCATCCCACCGCCTATGCCAGCCTGTTCGGAGAGAAAATGGAACAGCAGCAGGTCAGGGTCTGGCTGATCAACACAGGGTGGAGCGGGGGATCCTTTGGCACGGGATCGAGGATCAAACTAAGGTATACCAGAGCGATGATTACCGCTGCTTTGGAAGGAAAGCTGGATGGGGAGGAATATCAGACGCAGGAAATTTTTGGGTTAGCCATACCCAAAACCTGTCCGGATGTGCCCAGCGAAATACTAAATCCCCGAAATACCTGGAAAAATAAATTAAGCTATGACCTTACCGCAAGAAGGGTTGCGGAGAAATTTATCAAAAATTTCGAAAAATATAAAGACTACGCCGATGAATCCATTGCCTCCGGCGGACCGGTGATTTGATCCTTTAAAAAAACGATCCGCTAAAGCTCAGGGTTGTCCAGATTATGCTTCTTCTGGAATACGTCCCGTTTTTCCCCGAATCTA
>DATGOS010000232.1:0-3247 GCA_035305725.1 Cyclobacteriaceae bacterium | reverse complement strand
CGTCAAGGGCATCATTGATCAGCCCCTCAAAGGTCACCGCTGTGCCTCCGAGATTGAATTTCCTGTCTACTGTGAAGCCCGCATCTTCCAGCACAAGCCCTATCATCTCCCCCAGGATATAGCCTTCATTAAAATGTTTTGCCCCTACGGTGATCCTGTCGCCTGACTGCCCCTGGCTAAGCAACGGCTGGAACAAAAGCCATAGAAGTAAGCTATATCCTGTCTTTCTCATTTTACCGCCGATAAGTAGGACTCCTTGATGCGCTTCAACCGTGATTTATCCCCGGCATCTTTTATTTTTCCGTCTGCAATCCAGACAAAATGATCAGCCAATAGAAGGGATTCCTCCCAGTC
Organism: Cyclobacteriaceae bacterium; assembly: GCA_035305725.1. GTDB lineage: Bacteria > Bacteroidota > Bacteroidia > Cytophagales > Cyclobacteriaceae > DATGMS01. The sequence continues at coordinate 2,893 of DATGOS010000232.1, read as the reverse complement.
ATGCGTCACCATCAAAACCGTCCGGCTTTCCAGTTTTTGAATGTCCAGCAGATGTTGATAAATCCCCTGCTTGGTTCCGTAATCCAGCGAGGCAAAGGGTTCGTCCATCAGCAACAAGGAAGGACGCAGCAACATGGCCCTGCAAAGTCCGGCCCGTTGCTGTTCGCCGCCCGACAGTTGGTGCGGGTATTTGTCCAGGTGGGATAACGGCAGTCGGACCATATCCATAAGTTCCAGGACGCGGGCGTGGGTTTCATGCGGAGGCCGGCGGGCGATTTTTCCCAGCAATCCGATGTTGTCCCGGATCGTCATATGCGGAAAGAGACCCACGTGTTGGACCACATAGCCAATATTTAGACGCAGTTCATGGATATTTTCATAATCCAGGGGCAAGCCCTCCAGGAGCACTTCTCCCCGCTGCGGCCTAACCATGCCGTTGATGATCTGCAACAGGGTAGATTTTCCGCTTCCGCTTTGGCCCAGGATAGAGGTAATGCGGTTTTTTTGAAAAGCGACCGATATCCCGGACAACACGGTATGGTCGCCGTAGGCGTGGGAAACGTTCAAAAGTTCCACCGCTTTTGGTTCAGGACTTGTTCCGCTATAATATTCCTTAGTCAAAATAACTTAGTTTGTTAAAGGCTATTGCGCCAATATCGGAGGTTCCACCAAAAAGAAAAAATCGGATCTATTTGAATTTCCATGAACAGAATAAGGCTGAACGTTCTTGCATTTGGAAGCCCTGTTATTTACGCTGGTCTATGCTATCCTTCCTGTTCCGTTTAAGCCTGACTTTTTTCAAAATATATATTCCGCCAGCAGCCAGGATCAGGAAGGGCCAAAAGCTGATGAAAGCGACCAGGAATGTTAAAAATCCCTGCCAGCCCTGCGTCAGCGCATTGACTATTCTTGCGCCAAATCCTTTTCTCTGGCTGGAATCGTAGGTGTAGGGGAGGATTTCATAAAACGATAACTGAATGGTGCTCAAGGAAATTTGCTTACTTAAAAAGTTGAACTGCCCTTGCATGGATTCTATCTCTGTCCGGATTTCGTTTAGGCTTTTTTCAATTTCCAACATGTCTTTGACCTCCGACGCTTCGTTCAGCAATTCCAGATAGCGCTTTTCCAGGGCCTGTTTATTATTAATTCTCGTTTTGAGGTCATAGTATCTTTCCGTGACATCTTCGACATTGGAATACTTGTTTTCCAGGCGGAAAGCAATTTGCGCTATAGTGTTAAACAAACTGTCGTAGCGGCTTGAGGGTACCCTGACCGTAAGACTATAATGCACGCGCTGAGAAGTCTTATACTGGTTTTCATGCTCGATATAAGCATCAAAGTCCGGGAGTAGCCGGCTGACCGCCTCATAGTCCCTTTCCACGTTTTCCGACTCAAAGTCAATGCCCCCGGTTTTAATTACTTTCTTGGTAATATTCTCCGATGTTCTGGTGGCCTGCGGTGGTGGCGGCTGCTCTGTGTCAGGAACTTGCAGCAGATCCCGGAACTCTTGATGTTCCACGCCATCCGCAACTTCATAAATTTGACCGTTATGCGAATTACAGGACGCGGCCAACAACAGGGCGATGATTGTCAATATTTTCATGAAGAAAAATATAACTTGGTTAAATATAAACATAAATAAACCCTATTTTTAAATTTTGAATATAAATACCCCAAATCTATTCTGAATGAAAAAGATACTTATCACGGGCGGGGCGGGATATATCGGGTCCCATACGGCGGTAGCGTTGGTCAATGCGGGTTTTGAGCCGGTTATTATTGATGATTTTTCCAATTCCGAAAAGTCGGTACTCAAAGGCCTCCACCGCATCCTGGGAAGGGAAATTGCATGCTATGAAGGGGACTGCAATGATAGGACATTGATGGACAGGATTTTTTCGGAAAATGAAGTTTCTGGGGTCATTCATTTTGCGGCCCACAAAGCGGTGGGAGAAAGCACCCAGTTGCCTCTAAAATACTACCGGAACAATATAGGATCTTTGCTGGTCTTGTTGGAGACCATGAAAGAATTTGGCGTCAGGGACCTGGTGTTTTCCTCCTCCTGCACGGTATATGGGCAACCGGACCAGTTGCCGGTAAAGGAATCCACGCCGCGCAAGGATGCGGAAAGTCCCTATGGAAACACCAAAAGAATCGGTGAGGATATCTTGCGGGACCATGTCAAGAGCGGTGCTGCGGTAAGGATCATCGCCTTACGGTACTTTAATCCCATCGGCGCGCACGAATCCGCCCTGATCGGCGAGTTGCCCATAGGCGTTCCCGCCAACCTGGTGCCTTTCGTCACGCAAACCGGCGTGGGAATCCGCGAAAAAATCACGGTTTTTGGGGATGACTACAACACCCCGGACGGAACCTGTATCCGGGACTATATCCATGTGATGGACCTGGCGGATGCGCATGTCAAATCCATAGAGTATCTGGATGACAAACCGGATGCTTTTTATGACCTTTTTAATGTGGGCACCGGAAAAGGCAATTCGGTAATGGAAGTTATCAGGGCTTTTGAAAAAGTGAGTGGCAGGCCCCTGAATTATCAGATAGGTCCCAGAAGGCAGGGCGATATCGAAAAAGTCTGGGCAAATACCGACAAAATCACGCGGGAACTGGCCTGGAGGCCCAAATATTCGCTGGAGGAAGCGCTTCGGGACAGTTTGAAATGGCAGTTAAGTTTGGGGAAATCCTAAAAGCATTGCATGCTTATTTGAAGCGGATAGCTACCGGCTCTTTCTTTGCGCCTTCTATGTTGAAAAACAAGTAAAACCGCTAAAATTCTGCATAGGTTTTCCGTTCGTTACCTTTTTCCCTTAAATGCGGTCCCAGTTTTTGCCCGGGGTTCTGTCAAGGCCGCAGCAAGGCGGAGTTCATTTTAGCC
>DATGOS010000231.1:0-12727 GCA_035305725.1 Cyclobacteriaceae bacterium | reverse complement strand
GTTCCTGGACAAGACTTCGGGAACCGTCAAGTATTTCATCTGAAAGTTCGAGGTTTCTTCTTACAGGCAGGCAGTGCATTACTTTTGCCGAAGGACTGGCTTTTAGTTTCTCCTCAGTTAATAGCCAGGATCTATCCACATGAATTATTTTACCATAATCATTAAACCGACTCCAGTTTTTGACATAGACAAAATCAGCATCTTTAAGGGCTTTATTTTGATTATATTCAATATTGGCTGATTTAGTAAATTCCGGATCTAATTCATAACCTGCAGGATGGGTTATGGTAAGATCCATATCACAACCCAAAGACCATTCTGTAAAGGAATTCGCTACTGCATGGGGAATGGCTTTAATGTGAGGAGCCCAAGTCAAGACTACTTTTGGTTTTGCTCCTTCCCGAACATGCTCTCTTATAGTAATCATATCTGCCAAACTCTGTAGAGGATGACGGGTAGCACTTTCCAAACTAACCACCGGAATGCCGCTGTATTTGATGAATTGGTGGATGATATAATCGGCCATATCTTCCTTTTTATTGGTTAAAGAAGGGAATGCCCGTACTGCCAAAATATCAAAATAGCTGCCTAAAACTGCTGCAGCATCTTTAATATGTTCCACCTTGTCCTTGTTCATCAGTACCCCGTCCGCCATTTCAAGTGCCCAGCCCTCCTTGTCCATGTTCAGGACTATGGCTTCCATACCCAGGTTGGCGGCGGCGATCTGGGTGCTCACCCTGGTCCTGAGGCTGGGGTTCAAAAAAATCAGTCCTATCCTTTTACCGGTTCCTTTGGATTTGTTGACGAGCGGATCCTTTTTAAACGATATGGCCTTGTCGATAAGTTTAGCGGCCAATTCTTTACTTTCAAACTGAATAAACTGCTTCATGTTAAAATAAGGGTGAAGGTATCAAAGCTGGTCATGCAAGGATTTTCCCTATGCTTTCCAAAAATAAAGTTAGCTCTTTTCTTTGAATGTTTAGTGGGGGAAGCAGACGAATGGTGTTTTTGCCGGCGGCACTGCCAGTAAAAATACCAAAGCGGCTGATCAGTTCAGCACGCACGGGTGCGGCCTCGGCCTCCAGGTCAATGCCTATCATCAGTCCCTTACCACGAATTTCTTTGATGCCTGGCATATTCCCGAGCTGTTCCATCAAGAACTGGCCACTGTCGCGGGCTGCCTGAAGCAGGCTCTCCTCTTCAATCACCTCGAGTACGGCCAGGCCCGCGGCGCATGCCAAATGGTTACCTCCGAAGGTAGTGCCCAACAATCCATGGGAGGCCTTGATGTCCGGATGAATCAACAGTCCTCCGATAGGATAGCCGTTGCCCATGCCCTTGGCCACGGAAATCAAATCGGGATGGAGACCTTCCACCCACTGATGGGCAAAAAACCTGCCGGTGCGGCCATAACCAGACTGCACCTCATCGAGAATCAGTTTGAAGCCGTATTTTTTGCGGAGCGCCGACAGTGCCAACAAAAATTTCGGTTCAGGTATCCTAATTCCGTTTACTCCCTGAACGCCTTCAATAATGATTCCCGCAATGTCATTCTTTTGCAGGAGACGCTCTACGGCGGACAGGTCCCCCATGGGAAGTATATGCACCTGGTCGTGGCGGTTAAACGGCGCTATGATTTTAGGATTGTCGGTCAGGGCAACAGCACCGGAAGTCCTGCCGTGGAAAGCCCCCTGGAAAGAAATAAATCCCCGCCTGCCCGTAGCAAAGGAGGCAAGTTTCAGGGCGTTTTCGTTGGCCTCTGCCCCTGAATTACAAAGAAACAGGGCAAAGTCGGGGTAGCCGGAAAGCGCCCCCAGTTTTTGCGCCAGTTCCGTTTGAATCGGGATCTGCACCGAATTGGAGTAAAATGCAATTTTGTCCAGTTGGTTCTTGACCCTGTGAACAAAATGCGGATGGCTGTGGCCAATTGAAATGACCGCATGGCCGCCGTAAAGGTCCAGGTAGTCCCGGCCCTGTTCATCCCAGATACGGGCGCCTTCGGCCTTGACCGGCGTGACATCAATTAAAGGATATACGTCAAATAGCTTCATTTTAAAGGGGATAAGGTATTAAAAAGCAATACTTTTTAGACGAAGACCCTCTTTTTCATTCAGGCCAAAAGCCAGGTTGAAATTTTGAACGGCCTGGCCCGAAGCCCCCTTCAGAAGATTATCCAGGATGGAATGCACCACCAGTTGGCCCGACTTTTTTTGGACCTGAAGGACACATTTGTTGGTATTGACTACCTGTTTCAGATCAATATCATTGTCAGAAACCAGCGTGAAAGGCGCATCTTTATAATATTCCTTATACAGTGACACTGCCTCTTCTCCTGATCCTTCAAACGGAAAATAGGATGTAATCCAAATCCCCCTGCTGAAATTTCCCCGAAAGGGAACAAACAAAAGTTGCTGGTTGAAATCCGTATGCGCCTGCTTAAAGGTCTGGTTCAGTTCCTTAAGGTGCTGGTGGTCAAACAACTTATAAACCGACACATTCTGGTTTCTGCGGCTAAAGTGGGTAGGTTGGCTAGGCTGGTTTCCAGCTCCCGTACTTCCGGTGATGCCGGTGATGTGTGGTTGCTCCTCGACGATGCCGGCGGCTACCGCCGGCAACAGTCCCAGGGCGATGGTGGTGGCAAAACAACCCGGATTGGCGATCTTTTTGGCGTTTTGAATCTTTTTTTTGTTGATTTCCGGAAGACCATACACAAACCCGGCGGATTCATCGCGGAAATCGGTGCTTAGGTCAATCACTACGGTTTCGGCGGGAAAGGGATGGGCTTCCAGAAACGGTTTGGTTTGCCCATGGGGCAATCCAAGAAAAACCGCATCGATCCCCTGCGTCTCCACCTGGTCTGTAAAGACAAGGGCTGATTCTCCAAGCAGGTCGGGATGCACCTCCTCAAGCTTTTTGCCTTTTTGGCTGTTGCTGTGGATATATACAAGGTCGCAGTGGGGATGGTTGATCAGTAGGCGGATCAATTCCCCGCCTGTGTATCCCGCTGCGCCTATAATGGCTGTTCTGATCTTATTCATTTGATGGCAAGCTTTTGTTGACTTTGTGGAAAATCGCGGTTTGATTTCCGAAAATTCTGGTAAAACCCTTCACATCCTCCGCTGTGTAGCCCTTGTTCATTTCCCCATAACTTCCAAATTTCGAAGACATAAGGTCATGGTCAGATACTATTCCGTTCAACGAAAACCGGTAGGGCATCAGTTGGATCTCAACCTGGCCGGTGACATAGGTCTGGGTATCTTCGAGGAAAGCTTCCAGGTTCCTCATCACAGGATCCAGATAATGACCCTCATGCAGGTGGTTGCCAAAAAACTCTGACAACTGGTTTTTCCAGAAAATCTGCCATTTGGTGAGGGTATGTTTTTCGAGCAACTGGTGGGCCTTGATAATGATCAAGGGTGCGGCGGCCTCAAATCCCACCCGGCCTTTGATGCCGATAATGGTATCCCCGACATGGATGTCCCGGCCAATCGCATAGGGAGCCGCCAGTTCCTCTACCTTGCGTATGGCGTCCACAGGATTTTCAAAAGCTTCCTCATCGACAGCCTTCAGCTCTCCCTTTTCAAAATGTAGCGAAATGTTTTTTGGCTCTGTTTGGGAAAGTTGGGTAGGGAAAGCTTTACCAGGTAAAGGTTCGCGGGAGTTGAGGGTTTCCTTTCCCCCTACAGACGTGCCCCATATGCCTTTGTTGATGGAATAGGAGGCTTTTTCAAAATCCATTACCACGCCGTGTGCTTTCAGATAGTTGATTTCTTCTTCCCTGCTCAGCTTAAGGTCGCGGATGGGGGTGATGATTTCCACCTCCGGAATTATCGTCTGAAAAATCATGTCAAACCGGACCTGGTCATTGCCCGCACCGGTACTTCCGTGAGCTACCGCGCCGGCGTTGATCTTTTTAGCGTGTTCCGCCAAAGCCTTGGCCTGGATGATCCGCTCGGCGCTTACGGAGAGGGGATAGGTGTGGTTTTTAAGCACGTTCCCGAATATCAGGTATTTTATCACTTCCCGGTAATAATCGTCCCTGACATCCAGGACGGTAAAGGAAGCCACCGAAAGCTTGACTGCCCTTTCCTGTATTTGCTCCAGTTCTTCTTCCTGGAATCCGCCGGTGTTTACCAGTACTGCATGGACCTCATAACCTTTTTCCTTGCTGAGGTGAAGTGCGCAAAATGTGGTGTCCAAACCACCGCTGTAAGCCAATACTACTTTTTTCATCTGAATTTATTTGTATCTGCTAAATTTTTAATTTTGATTTTGTACGGTTGAGCAGCACGTATTTTTTGAGCCTGACCCATCTTTCAAACAGTTTTAGATTTTTCTTAAAATCACTTCTCAGCTTGGTTCCGGGCTTTTGAACCTGGTTTTTGGGAACATACAGCATGGCCGTGCACAAGCAGTTTTTGAAATTCTTGCTTTTTAGGATTTCATAGTTGACACAGCTTTGGCATCCTTTCCAGAATTCCACATCATCAGTGAGGTCTGAATAACTTACGGGATAGTAGCCAAGTTCTGAGTTTATTTTCATCACCGCGGCACTGGTGGTAATGCCGAAAATCTTCGCGTTGGGATATTTGGTTCTGCTTAACTTAAACACTTCCTTTTTTATATCCCGTGCCAAACCGGACTTACGAAACGAAGGAGAAACGATCAATCCTGAATTGGCCACATATTTTTCATGGCCCCAGGCTTCGATATAGCAGAATCCCGCCCATTCACCCTCCTTGGAAAACGCGATAACCGCTTTGCCTTCCGTCATTTTAGTAATGATGTAATTAGGCGAACGCTTGGCTATACCGGTACCCCTTGACGCTGCGGACCGGTTCATTTCCTCCGTGATGGTCTCCGCATATTTGGCATGCTGTACACCTGCAATGACTACATTGAATTTTTTCTTAACCATGTTGGTATTTTTATGGTTGTCGGTTTCTTCCGGGACGCCAATACCGGAACTGAAACCACTAAATTAGAATGAAAAGAAAAGAAATTAAGTTCGGAAGGAGCGGTTGCCACGTAGGCAACCAAAAATAACATAGGGACTATGCCCTGAAGGTATGTCTAAAAGTCCTCAGAGAAAAAAATAAGGTCAAGGTAACATCGCCTGATGGTTGATCAGCCGCGCATACATATTTCCCTTTGTTCATTAATTTTCCCATGTTAGAAGGTACAAATTTTCAACTTTTTCAGATAAAATCCAAACAAAAGATACTTTACTTGAATATTTTGTTGACCAATTAATTTTAATAATTTTGCCGTCAGCCTTTTGCGGACGGGGTTATCCATAATACAACCCGGCGCATACAAAGGTTGCATTTCCGGGACATACTTTCCAAAAAATTGAATTATTAAAAATTTCTGCCCGTTAGGAAGGAGGGATGTATACTCCCGAAGAATATTTTACTTAAACAAAAAATAATAAGAAATGGCAAAAGTTAAAGTAGGAATTAATGGTTTCGGAAGGATCGGTAGACTGGTTTTCCGTGCATCCCAGGAAAGGGAGGATATCCAGATCGTCGGCATTAACGACCTGGTTGACGTGGATTATATGGCTTATATGTTGAAATATGACTCCACCCATGGACGATTCCAGGGAGATGTTTCCGTAAAGGACGGCAAGCTGGTAGTCAATGGTCAGGAAATAAGGGTGACCTCCGAAAAAAGCCCGGCCAATTTGAACTGGGCTGAGGTAGGCGCGGAAATAGTTGTTGAATCCACAGGTCTGTTCCTGACAAAGGAAACCGCCAAAGGCCATATTGATGCGGGGGCAAAAAAAGTAGTGATGTCCGCCCCTTCAAAAGATGACACGCCCATGTTCGTAATGGGGGTGAACGAAGGTGATTATACATCCGACATGGTTTTTGTGTCCAATGCCTCCTGTACCACCAACTGTCTAGCTCCTTTGGCCAAGGTAGTAAACGACAACTGGGGCATCGATGAGGGGCTGATGACCACGGTGCATGCCGTGACGGCGACCCAAAAGACCGTAGACGGACCTTCCGCCAAAGACTGGAGAGGCGGCAGGGGAGCAGGTCAAAACATCATTCCCTCTTCAACCGGGGCTGCCAAGGCCGTGGGTAAGGTAATCCCTGAACTGAACGGTAAGCTTACCGGGATGGCATTTAGGGTTCCCGTTCCTGACGTTTCCGTGGTTGACCTGACGGTCAAATTGCAAAAACCTGCTTCTTACGAAGAGATCTGCGCAAAAATGAAAGAAGTTTCAGAAGGAGAACTGAAAGGCATTGTTGGATATACGGAAGAGGATCTGGTTTCGACTGACTTCATCGGGGACTCCAGGACCTGTATTTTTGATGCTGGGGCAGGCATTCAGCTTAGCGACAAATTTGTAAAACTGGTAGCTTGGTACGACAACGAATGGGGCTACTCCTGCAAAGTAGTGGATTTGGTGGCTTATATAGCGAATAAATAATTTAGAATCTCCGCAAAGAGCGAAAGGCTGTCCAAAAAGGACAGCCTTTTTTAGTTTTTACTGATTTTGGTTAAATTGACCCGGGCGACAGTTCTTTTGCCACCACCCCCTAACCCCCTCCTTTTGAAGGAGGGGGACACAATACAGGAAAGATCTGTTCTGTTGAGGCGCTACCTTCCGGAGAAAGCGGTTTCGCGTTGTTTAAGTCTCAATGAATGGGGCAGGGGGGCAGTAAGTGGAAACTTCATTTTATTTCAGGAGCGCGCACCTCTGGCCTCCTTTAGTTTTTAATGACTTCGGCTCAATTGCCCCGGGCTAAAGCTCTTTTTTCCACCATCCCCTTTACCCCCTGCTTTGAAGGAGGGGAGACACTACCGGAACGATACGTCTTGTTTAAGTGCAGCCTTCCCCGGGACACCGGTTTCGCCTTGTATAAGTCTCAATAATGGGGGCAGCGGGTTGGTCCAGTAAACGGAAACCTCATTTTTATTTCAGGAGCCCGCATCTCTGCCCTCCTTTAGTTTTTACTGACGTTGGTTCTATTGACCCGGGCGACAGCTTCTTTTGCCACCACCCCCTTACCCCCTCCTTTTGAAGGAGGGGGAGACACTACCGGAACGATTTGTCTTGTTTAAGTGCAGCCTTCCCCGGGACACCGGTTTCGCCTTGTATAAGTCTCAATAATGGGGGCAGCGGGTTGGTCCAGGTAAACGGAAACTTCATTTTTTATTTAAGAAGCCCGCATCTCTGGCCTCCTTTCGTTTCTAATGACTTCGGCTCAATTTCCCCGGGCTAAAGCTCTTTTTGCCACCACCCCCTTACCCCCTCCTTTTGAAGGAGGGGGAGACACTACCGGAACGATACATCTTGTTTAAGTGCAACCTTCCGGGGAAAACGGTTTCGCCTTAAGGGGGTGGAAAATTTGGCTTTATCGAAATTCTTCGGATATCCGTGCCAGGACAGCATCAATATCCGCAGTCACTTCACTGTTCTTAAATCGGAGAACCTTGATTCCATAGGATTCCAGAATTTGATCCCTTTCCGAGTCCGAAATCTTTCCTTCAGGAGTAAAGTGGGGCGCGCCGTCAAGCTCAACAGCTAATTTTTCACCCGGACAGTAAAAATCCATGATAATGTTCCCAAAACTGTGCTGTCTCCTGAATTTCCTCCCTCTCAGTTTACTGTGCTTTAGATGTCTCCACAAAAATGCCTCCTCAACCGTTGGGTTGTTCCTAAATGCCCGTCTGATGTCTTTTAACGTCGACTTATTGTTCAGCCTTTCTGACATAACAAGGTGATTTTGCGAATGCCATGGCATCTTTTGCTAAAAAAGGGAAGGGGACTGAATTTTCACCCCTTACAGTTTAATACCACCATAGGACAATTTATAAAAAAATTATCGGTTTTTGCTGCACCTGTCAAAGAAATTAACCAGTAAATCTTTTTTTCACCACCCCCTTACCCCCTCCTTTTGAAGGAGGGGGAACAACTCCACCTGCAAAACTTTGTTTCGGCGGAAACTTTTGGGAAATACTGTTGGGAAATACTGTTTGTCGCTGCATAGTTTGCCACCCAACGACTTTTCAGAAAACAAATCGCCTGGGTTACACCCCCCTCCTGTTTTAGGAGGGGGGCTGGGGGGTGGTTGGTCCAGTTGGCGGAAACTTCATTTTTATTTCAGGAGCGTGCATCTCTGCCCTCCTTTAGTTTTTACTGACTTTGGTTCAATCGACCCAGGCGACACCTCCTTTTGCCACCACCCCCTTACCCCCTCCTTTTGAAGGAGGGGGAGACACTACCGGAACGATACATCTTGTTTAAGTGCAACCTTCCGGGGAAAACGGTTTCGCCTGAGTTTCCATAAATGGCGCTTCAAAACCCAAATCGCCTGGGTTACACCCCCTCCTGTTTTAGGAGGGGGGATGGTTGGTCCAGTTGGCGGAAACTTCATTTTTGATTTAAGAAGCGCGCATCTCTGGCCTCCTTTTGTTTTTACTGACTTTGGTTCAATTGACCCGGGCTACAGCTTTTTTTGCCACCACCCCCTAACCCCCTCCTTGTGAAGGAGGGGGAACAATTCCAACAGCAAAACAACCAGCAAAACAACTTTTGTTTTAGCAAAAGCTTCCGGGAAATTACTTTCACCTGAATTTCCACAAATGGCGTTTCAAAACCAAATCGCCTGGATTACACCCCCCTCCTGTTTTAGGAGGGGGGCAGGGGGGTGGTCCAGTAAGCGGAAACTTCATTTTTTATTTAAGAAGCCCGCATCTCTGCCCTCCTTTAGTTTTTACTGACTTTGGCTTAATCGACCCAGGTTACTGATTCTATTGCCACCACCCCCTGACCCCCTCCTTTTAAAGGAGGGGGAGACACTACCGGAACGATACGTCTTGTTTAAGTGCAACCTTCCCCGGAAAACGGTTTCGCCCTGTCTAAGTATCAATGAATGGGGGCAGGGGGGTGGTCCTCTTTCTCTTTAATATGGCGCGTTAATGGGTGGGGGCCCGTCGGGAACCATCCCTTCATATATGTAATCTCCTTTGCGTTCTTTAAACTCTGCCTTCATGGCGTCCACCAGGTCTTTGTCCTGGAAAAGATCCACCATGGTCATGGCCATTGCTTTGGCAGCGTAAGCCATGCCTTTATGCCCGATCGACATGCCTCCGCAGGCCACCACCGCCCAGGAATGCCAGGGGGTACCTGAGGGTGCGGTGCTTGCACTCAACCTGATCGTGGGCACCACATAACTGACATCCCCTACATCCGTGGACCCGCCCATGGGGTTCTTTAACGTTTCCTCCATGGGATCGATTTTGGACACCATTCCCACCTGCGGCTTGTCTACGGCTTCCTGGATTTTTTTCGCAAATTCCTGTTCCTCCTCCGTATAGGAAATAGGCCCCAGGAATTCGAGGTTCTTTTGCAGGGCGGCGCTGCCGGTCCGATTTACCAGGATCTCATGAATGCCTGAAATCAGGGTGATCTTGTAATCCACATTGGCCATGATGGCAGCCCCTTCAGCCATCCGTTCCACATGCTTCCACACCGGCTCCAGGCCCTGCTTGTTGGCATCCCGCACCCGGACCCATAGTTTTGCGTAGTCAGGTACCACATTGACCACCTGTCCGCCATCCTGAATATGGTAATGCATCCGCACGGTAGGACGGACATGTTCCCGGAAATAGTTGATGCCGGCGGTATATAGTTCAAGGGCGTCTGCTGCGCTTCTACCGTTCCAGGGATCCGAGGAGGCATGTGCGGCCTGTCCCATGAATTCAACCAGAAAATCCACCAGCGCCAGGCCTGTTTGAACGTTTGCTTTGGTTTCGGCGCCCGGATGCCAGTCCATCACGGCGTCCACATCCTCAAACAGTCCGGCCCTGATCATCCAGAGTTTTCCAAAGTATTTTTCCTCCGCCGGGGTGCCGTAAAACCGAACGGTCCCTTTTATCTTTCCGCTTTGGATCAGCTCCTTTACGGCGTTTGCTGCCCCTAGGGAAGCCACCCCGAAGAGGTTGTGTCCGCAGCCATGCCCCGGGGCGCCTGGGTTGCGGGGGGATTTGTATGGAACCGCCTCCTGGGAGAGGCCAGGCAAGGCATCAAACTCCCCCAAAATCCCGATAACGGGCTTACCAGAGCCGTACTCGGCATAAAAAGCCGTGGGCATCTCCGCTACCCCACGGGTGACGGTAAAACCCAGTTCTTCCGCATAATCTGCTAGCGCTTTCGACGATTGAATTTCATCAAAGGCCGTTTCCTCAAAAGCCCAGATCTGATCGCTAAGTCCGGTTAATGCCTCATAATTTTGGTCAATGGTCTGCACCACCTCGTTTTTTAACGGGTTTTTGCCTTTCCTTTGCTGCCCAAAGCTCGGAAGCACCAGTATTGTAAAGAAAAATAACAGGAAAAATGGTGTAGTCTTTCTCATTAGATATTTGAATATAGGTTTTTGTTCATGATCGTTAGGTGCAAACTGTCTTTTGAAGGCGGATCACTGGCTTGGATGGCTGGAAATTGCTTTTCTGCCGGTGGGCTGACGGGGCTTTTTCCATATCCACAGCGTCAAATTACCAATCAAGGTATGGAAAATTAGCTGAAAGTATTTATTACTTCCTCCAATAATTTTCATTTACTTTAGGATTTATTATTTAAGAACCTCGCCTGTAGTAGCCGGGAAGTATTTCTATGTGTTGTTTTCGTAAACTAAATCTTCAATGGGAAAAAATTACACCACCACGTTTGCCAGTACAATTCTTTTATTGGTTGTCATCGTCAGTTCCTGCAAAACCATACATCCTGACGCAAATTTTGGAAAAACCGCCACAGGAAATCAGGCCATGGTGGTAACCGCCCATCCGGAAGCCACCGAAGTGGGTTTAAAAGTACTGGCCGAAGGAGGGAATGCCGTGGATGCCATGGTGGCGGTTCATTTTGCGCTGGCGGTAGTGTATCCATCGGCGGGGAACATTGGTGGGGGAGGATTTTTGGTATATAGGGACACGGCCTCCAATGCCTATTCCCTGGACTTCCGCGAAAAAGCGCCCTTTTTAGCTGCCGAAGATATGTACCTTGATGAAAAGGGCACCGTCATCGACGGGTTGAGCCTCGACGGACACCTGGCTGCGGGCGTGCCTGGCTCGGTGGATGGAATGTTGGCCGCCCATAAAAGGTTTGGTGCCCTGCCACTGGACCAACTGATAGATCCGGCCATCCGGCTGGCCAAAAAAGGTTTCAAAATCACCGCACAGCAGGCCGACAACTATAACCGGATGCGGGAAGGTTTTATCAAAAACAACCGGGACAGTCTGAATATACCCCTGGTAAAAAAACGCCCCTGGTCCGCCGGGGACAAACTTAAGCAGCGTGATTTGATGGCGACGCTCCAAAGGATCAAGCAAGATGGAAGGGCAGGGTTTTATGAGGGGGAGACGGCCCGGTTGATCGTGGAGGAGATGGAGGCAGGAGGAGGGATCATTTCCCTGGAAGACCTTCGTCAGTACAAGTCCGTATGGCGGGAACCGGTGATAGGCGGATTCAAGGGAATAAAGGTGATCAGCATGGGACCGCCCAGTAGCGGGGGGATTGCCCTAATGCAATTGTTGGGGATGGCCTCTTCCTTCGACCTTTCAAGACACGGTCACAATACAGCCCAAACCGTTCATCTGATGACAGAGATGGAGAAGAGGGTATATGCGGACCGTGCCGTCCATCTCGGTGATCCGGATTTTTGGGAGGTGCCCCAGGATGAGCTTTTGGACAGGGATTACCTTCAGCAACGGGTAGGGGAAATATCTTTACACAGCGCTACGCCAAGCGAAGAAATACAGGCGGTTGACTTGCCGGAATTCAAGGAAAGTGAACAAACCACCCATTATTCCATTGTCGATCCACACGGCGCAGCCGTATCGGTAACGGCCACCATCAACACCGCCTACGGGTCCAAGACATTCGTAACGGGGGCAGGATTTTTGTTGAACAATGAGATGGATGATTTCAGCAGCAAACCCGGCGTGCCCAACCGGTACGGGCTCTTGGGTGGTGCGGCCAATGCCATTGCTCCGGAAAAAAGGATGCTCAGTGCCATGACGCCCACCATATTGGAAAAAAGCGGGAAACTGTTCATGGTGGTAGGAACCCCAGGCGGCTCCACCATCATCACATCAGTGTTCCAAACCATTCTCAATGTGGTTGAGCACCAAAAATCAATGAGCGAGGCCGTTGCGGCAAAAAGACTCCATCACCAATGGAAGCCAGACGTGATTCAAATGGAGTCGGGCGCCCTTGACCGTGATGTTCAACAAGCACTTGAAGAGATGGGTCATAAGTTACTGATCCGTGGGAATATAGGTAGGGTAGACGCAATTTTGGTCAAACCCGATGGAAGCTATGAAGGGGCCGCTGATCCCCGGGGTGATGACTGGTCTGGAGGGTTTTAGGGGTGAATTATGAATTATGAATGATGAGTGATGAATTATAAGTGATGAATTATGTATGTGTCTAATATCTTATATCTCACATCTTCAATCTTACGTCAAAAATGCTTATCCTAACCATGGGGTTGCCCGGATCGGGAAAAAGTTACTTTGCCAAACATCTGTCCGGCAGCTTGAACTGCGATCATATCAGCAGCGACGGAACGCGCAAAAAAATGGAAGCCATGGGGAAGTACCGGTTGGAGGATAAGATGGCCGTCTACAGGGCTATGCTTGAGGCAACAAAAAGAATCCTTGACCAGGGACGTGACCTGGTTTTGGATGCGACCTTTTTCAAAGAAGCCATCAG
>DATGOS010000230.1:0-10343 GCA_035305725.1 Cyclobacteriaceae bacterium | reverse complement strand
ACACGAAATCCCAGGAAGGGACTGCCGGATTACAGCGAATTCTTTTCCCAAAGTGGATGGACCATAATGGAAAGAGTTTCCTATGAAGGAGGGTTTATTCAGGCGTGGTTGATGGGAAGGGGCGGGTAGGGACGGAGAGACTGTGGGACGTCGAGGCTGAGAGACTTGGATTTCAGCAGATCGGTTTCAATAAACTTCTCAACTCCTCAACTTTTCAACTTTCCACTCCTCCACTCTTCAACTCCTCAACTCCTCAACTCCTCCACTATTTCAGCCCCCAGCCTCTTCGATAATTTCCGTCATCAGCTCATCAAAATAGGCTCCGTTGTAAGGACCAAACCAGTTCATGTCCCGAACCTCATGGTACCTGCGGTTATAGTATTGGTCAGGGGTAATGTATCCGATGTAACCGCCGTTGAAAATGGTGATCATAAGGTTTAGGCCGTATTTGGCGGCGGCTTTTTCCCAATCTTCAAAAAAAACTCCGGAAATTTCCCCGCTTGAGGAAACCAACAGGGTATTGCCTATCTGAACCAATCCAAAATGGGCATTGGTGTCTCCAAATAGTGTATTAAAAACCCAGGGCCTCAACCGGATGTTGTCCGAAATGCGGTAGTGCGGCTCCCGTAGCCCGAGCGGGAGTTTTGCGAATCGTAGCGAGTTTGCTGCAACAGGCTTGGAAACGGTGGGCGTGTCGGTTAAAACAGCGTCAAGGGCTTCTGCATATTGTTTTACAGAAGCAATGTCCCTTTCGTTGACGTTGGGTCTGTGGCTTCCCATGGTGCCTGCCGCAAACATGGCAAAATCGACGTTATCTTCTTCCAGGAACTTGGTAAGGTAAAAAGGGTAATCCCCTGACAAGCCCATGAATTTGCTGCCCAGACAGGTGGCATGGGCACTATAGGTAATCAAGGTACCCGTTTCCCCGCTGGCTTTCGTGAAAATGAGTTGACGGATATAAGGATCCACCGGATCATCCGGTATAAAGCGATTGCCTACAAAGGGTGCGGCGTCGGTTTTCTGGTACAGGAGACTTACGCTGTCCATGGATGCCGATGCAGCGCGGATCCCTGCCAGCGTTTTTTCCTCCAGCATTTTCATCACCTCTTCGTCATAGCCGCCGAAGGCTATTTTCCCCATCAAGCCCGGCATATATCCGCCCATTCCACTGTGGGTATGCGTGGCCGTAAGGTAAACCATGTCAATGGGAAATTCAGCCTTTATTTTTGTGGTTAGGTTTTTGGCCAGGTCCGGATGGATGATCAGAAGTTCATAGTTAAGGAAAACGACCGAATGTTGGCCATTATCAAGCAACAGGGTCTTGATCATGCTGCTGTCCTGGACAAATTCATAGGTTCCTCTGGGCTTATAACCCACCAGATCTTTTGGTTCATCGGGCGTGGCGTTGACGGTGGACCAACCTGCAGTCAGGCCGTCCATGCTTCCACCTTGCCATGGAAGTTGCTCCAGCGCGGCCATGGTTTCCTGGTAGTACGCTTTTGTTTTATAATCTGTCCAATCAACCGTGGTTAGGGTGCACAGGGCCAGCAGCATCAAAAAACCTACAGACCAGGCGAGGATTTTCAGCAGCTTCTTCCCCATACGCTAGGCCTGATACTCAAACACACCATTTTCGGTCTGAATGGTCAATTTTTTTGCATCATCCCTTTGTACCCGGCCAATAATTTGCGCATCCACGCCGAAGGATTCCGCAATATCGATGATTTCCTCCGCGTATTTTTCCTCCAGATATACTTCCATCCTGTGGCCCATATTGAAGACTTTGTACATTTCTTTCCAATCTGTGCCGCTTTCCTCCTGGATAATCTTAAACAATGGCGGGGTTTCAAACATATTATCCTTGACAATATGAAGCTTGTCCACAAAATGCAATACCTTGGTTTGCGCCCCACCACTACAGTGAATAATCCCATGAAGGTGCGGGCGGAGGTATTTGAGTGCCTCCACCATAATGGGAGCATAGGTTCGGGTGGGAGAGAGTACCAATTTGCCCATATCCAAAAAAGTCCCCGGCGCAGGGTCTGTCAGCCCGTATTTTCCCGAATAGATCAGCTCCTCCGGCAAGGAGGGATCAAAACTTTCAGGATATTTTTTGAATACTTTGCTAAACACATCATGCCTGGCGGAAGTAAGTCCATTACTGCCCATGCCCCCGTTGTAGGCAGTCTCGTAAGTGGCCTGACCGAAGGAAGCGAGGCCCACAATGGCGTCGCCGTCCTGGATACGATCATTGGAAATCACCTCGGACTGGGGCATACGGGCCACCACCGTACTGTCAACGATAATAGTACGGACCAAATCTCCAACATCGGCAGTTTCCCCTCCCGTAAGTATGGCGTTTACGCCATGGTCACGGAGCAGTTGAAGCACCTCCTCGGTTCCCTGTATAATGGCCGAGATCACTTCCCCTGGGATAAGGTTTTTGTTTCTCCCGATAGTGGACGAGAGCAAAATATTATTGACCGCGCCCACGCAAAGCAGGTCGTCAATATTCATTACAACGGCGTCCTGGGCTATCCCTTTCCATACGCTCATGTCGCCGGTTTCCTTCCAGTAGAGGTAGGCCAGAGAGGACTTGGTGCCCGCACCGTCGGCATGCATAATGTTGCAGTACCGGGGATCGTTCCCAAGGCTGTCTTCCACGATCTTACAAAATGCTTTTGGAAAGAGCCCCTTGTCCAGGGCCGAGATGGCCCGGTGCACATCTTCCTTTGAGGCGGATACCCCCCGTTGCATATATCTTTCGCTCATCAACACATTAATTTTGTCCAACAGCAAAGTTAAGAATAAAACAAAGGGGGTACTTCCTACGGCTGAAAATATATAGCCACCTGACTTTCAAAGATTCCAGTTACTGTGCATCGTTGATCCAAGGCTACTCGTCTACCTCGATCACCTTGAATTCAGTTCTCCTGTTGGTTTGATGTTCTTCCTCAGTGGCCGCGTTTTCTATAATCAACTGAGTTTCCCCATATCCTTTTGCCACCATCCTGTCCGGATCAATGCCCTGTGAGATAAGGTATTCCACAGCGGATTCCGCCCTGCGTTGGGAGAGATCCAGGTTATACGCGTCGCTGGCCCGGGCATCTGTGTGTGAGCTGAGTTCAATTCTAATATTTGGATTATCCTTAAGGATTTTAACCAGTTTGTCCAGCTCCGCGGCGGCGTCGGGGCGTATGTCCGCTTTGTCGAGATCATAATAAATATTTTCCAGTACGATAGCTTTTTCCAACACCAACTGTTCCAGTACGATGGTAGTGTCCAAGTTAACATTGGTAATATCCTGCACCAGATCTACAGAATCAGGCGTCTTTCCCGTGGTACTATAGGTAAGGCTTTGGGTAAAGTAACCGTTTTTGGAAGCCACCAGGGAATAATCCGCATCCACTTCCAGTTGGAACCTCACCTGGCCTTTAGCACCGGTAAAATCCCCGCCCACCATTTTCTGTGCCGCGTCATACACGACTACCCGGGTTTGGGGCAGTATCTCCTCTTGCCCGTCAGGAGATCTTTCCTTGGTGGTCACGTTGAGAAATACATTGACGATTTTTGGCTTGGGCGTGAGGTCCTCAAAATAGTAAATATCATCATCCCCCAGTCCCCCTTCACGGTTGGAGGTGATAAAACCTTCTTTGGGATAATTTGTAAAGAAAATCCCAAAATCATCCGCTATGGAATTGATGTTCTTGCCCAAATTTATGACTTCCAATTGTCCGTCTTTGGTTTCGGCCACGAAAATATCCAGCTTTCCGAAACCCGGATGGCCATCGGAGGAAAAAAACAGCGCTCCGGAAGCCACCGGACGTGGAAACATCTCATTCCCAGCCGTGTTTATTTCAGGACCGAGATTTTCAGCATTTCCAAAATCGCCGTTGGCAAGCTTGGTGGCTTTGTAAAGATCAATACCACCATAACCTCCTGGCCGGTTGGAGGCAAAGTACAGGACTTCGCCATCGGGGCTAAAGGCGGGCGTGGAATTCCAATACCCTGCTTCTCCGTTGACCGGCATAAAAACTGGCTCGGTAAAGGCAGCCCCTCTAAAGTATGACGCAAACAGGCTTACGTCAGGAAGGTCGTTCCTGGAGGTGGAATTTCCTCTGGCATATATGATGGTGTTGCCGTCGGGGCTGATGGCAATCGCGCCCTGGTTGAGTCCCTGCTCATTCGTAAATTCTGAAATTTCCTGAACATTTTGAACATCCACTTTGATTCCTTCCGCCCGGGTTCGGAACAGCTTGGTATAGGCCTGGCCGGTGGCGGGATATATCCCGCCACTCCTCCGGGAACTTGTTAGATAAAGGAAATCATCATTGACCACCGGCCCGTAGTCGATTCCAGCAGTGTTCAGGAGCCGGTAATTTTCCAATTGGTGGTGCGACCAATAATCTGTGATGGATTCTATTTGCCGGATGTTGGAAATTTGCCTGTCCGCAAGGTTCACCAGGGAGTCCTGCTGTGTATGGTCCTTTGCGGCCTCGTAGGCTTCTATGGCTTCTTTGTATTGTCCCTGATCTTTTAGGCTTTTCCCCTTCCAATAATAATTTTCAAAGGAAGCCTCCTTTTCCAGCAGCTTCTCATAATATGGAGATGCGTTTTCAATCCTGTTGGATAGGCGGAAGCTTTCCGCTACATAGAAATTGGCTTCAGGGTCATCCGGATTTTCTTCCAAGATTTCAGCATAGGAATTGATGACCATCTGGTATTCACCCGCTGCGAACTGGTTCTGGGCCTTTTGCTGAAGGCTGGTACAGTGGACATACAAAAAGGAAATAAAAATTATTACGGGAAAACTACGCTTCATCTTGAAATTGTAGATATATATAATTTTTACCTTCTAATATAGAACAATTATTTTTTAAATCAGCGAACAAAATATTTCTTCAGCCAACTGTCCCTGGCAGGAATCAGCCACCGGTCAGCCAGGTCCCTTTTGTTGTTGACCATGGGGTTAAAGACGGTGGTTTCTTCCTGAAGGTTACCCGCATGGATATAATTCTTCACTTCCCGCAACCCGCCGGTGACTACCTTCCCATCTTCGATAAAGGAAACCTTTCCCTGGTCCAACAGGTTTACTTCCAGTTTTTGCTCCAGTTCCCGAAGCGCCCTTACCGAACTGTCAATGGAGCAGCCACTGGCGCCCAGGTTCGACTCATCCACAGCAAGGATGATGATTTGATCATAGGCAATGGAAAAGGAGGCCGGCATCAAATTGCCGTGGGTATTCCACTTGTCACAAAACGAGGTCAGTTTTTCGGTAACAAATTCTATTTCTTCGGGGCTGAATTTTCTGCTGGATTGGTAAATCCACACCCTTGCCGTCTCCGGCATTTTTTCAAAAGGAATATACATAATAAAGTGATAGTTGTTTCAAGTAAATAAAATTCCTCTTACTAAACGAAAAAATGACCATAATGATTGCAATTCTTTTTAATGAGGGATTACAACAATTACAATCTTGGGGGATTTTCATGCCTGAAGATGCAGGCCCGCCATCTACTTGGGACGGCTTTTTTGTTTTTGGATATGCTGTAAAAATAGCGGGAGAACGTTCACTACTTCAGGGTAAGAAGCATGATGCGGGTATTCCCACGGGAAATCCCAAGCCCAACGCGGGCTTGGGGAGTAAAAGGTTAGTGGTTATTTAGTGGTCATTTGTTTTCTTCGAGTATGACTTTTATTTTGTAGTCGGACTTGTTGACAATGCCGACTCCGGGAAAATAGAACCAGCCTCCGGTGAAGCTGCCGGTGTTTCCTAAAACATCTTCAAACAGCGTATATACCCTGTCATTTTCCGTGGCTATGATGGTACCTTCGGTGGAGAGTCCTCTGACTTCAGGAGCGCAAGCTTGAATTTGGCACACCATGGCCAGGCATACCCACATCCCAGTAATATTAATACCTTTTTTCATCCTAATGGGTACAGTCTTTTGATCGTTTGGCACCAATGTAGATAATTATCCAGTATTTCACAATGAATAGTATTAATACATAAAGTTCTGTTTTTTTCACTAAGTACACTAGAATTGTACTGTATATTTATTATATTGAAAAATTTCCAGCGTTTAGTCAGAAGGCCCTGGTTGTTGGATTATGGTGAATAAAGGAATAAGTTTAACTAAACCGGACCAAGGTAATCGCTTTGTAATAGAAGGGGGGTTCTATGGTAAATTTGCGGTTGGTGTGAAATGGCATAATAGGAAGAAAAAATGTTGGCAAAAAAGAAAGGATAAATTTCCGTCTTTGGGAGGATCTAGGCTTAAACCGGGATAGGCTTTGGCGTCCGAGGGAGTCAATATTTACAAGCTGCCGTCGGACCTTCCAATGCTAATGCTGCTCCCATAAATGCCGGTAATATGATCCAGCAATGCGTAGATAAACAAGGAAGATCCAATCATTTCTAGCATCTCTTCACAGGTATAGTAAAAAGAGTATAATGCCGTGGGGCCCTGGGACTGAATAATGTTTCCGCCCAACATTTCGAATCCCACACTTCCGGTTAAAAAGATGGCGCCCGACGTCAAAAACAATGATCTGGTCCGTTTCGGAAGATCCTTAAAAAATGGTACCAGAAGGGCGGTCAGTAGCACAACCCCCAAGCCATAGGGGACTATCCAGGCATAGTAAAAGTAGCCGGACAGGTTAAGCGCCCGTCTGGTCATACCCATAATCATTTCATGGATCCCCGCTGCCTCGTCAACGGATAAAAAAAGGAAAATCAAGCCCAGAAACGCCCAGGAAAGCATAGGTGAGCCCGATTTTTGTTTCAGCAGGCTGGTCAAGAGCAGCAGCAGGGCACAGAGGAAAAGATTGATGGCGGAAAAAAAAGCAGGGATGTTGGCTTCTTGGTTAAAATCGAACTGCACCATAAAGCGGGGACTGACTCCCGCGCCCAGATACAGCCCCAACAGATGTAAACCTGACAAAAGAAGAATAAATAGCAGCAATACCTTGAGTACAAAAAAAGGCTTGATGTTGATTTGGACGGTTTTCAAATTACGGGTGTGGTTTTTTAAAACAGCCATCGATAAAGCTACATTTTATTGAAGATACACAGAAAACATCGACCAACAATGGACGAATACAGATAAATGTTGGGTCAGAACAAAAAAATGCCGTTCGGATTTATAGTAGAAGGCACCAAACCTCATGCCAACATTAATTCAGCGATTCCATGAGAAGCCGGGGGATTCTTCCGGCAGTTTTTGCTACCTTTAAATTTGTTAAAATTGTTAGACATGGATCAACAAAAGACGAACAACCCTATATGGATCATGTCCTCCGCCTTTGACCAGCTAAGCCTGGATGAGCTTATGGAAAAGGCGGCTGAAATAGGCGTACAGGGACTTGATCTCTGTGTCTTCCGGAAGGACGGGACGAGGAATGATTTTGTGGCTACCCATCTCGATTATGACCGCTTTACTTTGGACACATCAAAGCAGATTCTTGAAAAATTCAACCGGGCAGGCCTTAGGCTTTCCCTTGGTGCTTTTGAAAATCTTATCGGCGGCGATCCACGGCATAAAAAGTTGAACCAAGATCATTTGTTGAAGCTGATCCGCATGGCGCATTTGATGGGCGGAGACGGGAATGATATCAAAGTGGGGACATTTGTGGGTTATAACCATGAGCTGGGTGCTATGGAAAACGGATTCGAAAGGAATCTGGAGGAATATGCGAAGGTTTTCAAGCCTGTCGTAGCCTATGCCGAAAGCCTGGGGGTCACCCTTTTGTATGAAAACTGCCCCATGGAAGGGTGGAGGAGCGCAGGATATACCGGCACTTACAATAACCTGCCAGGGGTATTGGCAGCCAGGAAGCTGATGTACGAACTTATTCCCAGTCCCGCCCACGGGGAAATTTACGATCCTTCCCACGATGTCTGGCAGCATACCGATCCCTCGGAGGTCATTCGTCACACCGATCTAAGCAGGCTTTACCGGATCCATGTGAAGTCCACCCGAAGAGGCAACAGCGTGTATTGGGGCAATATGTACCCTATGCAGCAGGTGGACCGCTCCTTGTCCGATGCGGCAGGGGTGCCTACCTGCCGGAACGAATGGGACCGACACCATTATGAAGCCACCCTGCCCGGTTTCGGTACCGGGGACAGCATGGACTGGCGGGCATTTGTTGGTACCCTGGCCGAGCTTGGGTTTAAGGGGCCGTTTGAGATCGAAAACGAGGCCGCACTTTCCAAAGGAACCGGCAATTTAGGAGCGATTGTTCAGGGTTTCAAAGCAACTATATTGAATCTTGCCCCGCTGTTGTGGCCCTTGCAGGAAAGCGGATATGCTTATGACGGTCGGCAGAGGCAGGCATTGAAGGAGGGTGCAGCAAAGGACATTCCCGTCGTCACCATGGAAGACTTGATATAACTGAGGTAGATCAACAGGACCGGATTTCCCGAAGCTCTGGCATTGGGAACCTCTATTTACAGGGAATTAATAAGATAACGGATACCACATGAGCTGGATGTTAAAAGATGAAAGCAAGTTATTAAGAAACGCGTTCCTCGTGGGGCTTTTTGGCATTCTTGTATGTCTGATTTCCCTTTTCAACAGGAACATGCATTTTTTTGACTATGCCCATGGTGCCTGGCTTACCGGTATAGGAATAGGCGCGCAGTTGTTTTCCTTAAGTATAACGGTCTTGCTGTTGAGAAAAAGGGGCATCGATCCGGAAATTAAAGGAAGGACGCAAAGAATGACCGTTGCGTTGACGGTTGCATTGCTTTTCTTCTTTATAATATAGCTGTTTATTTAAATAATCGATGAAGCGGATATTTACAGTGCTGATCTTGCTGATCTTGCTGGGCTCCTGTAAAAGTAGCCAGATGAGCGGGCAGGGAATCCAGGGACAGGTATTCTGGGTGGCGGGCAACCAGATGCCCCAGGCCAATGACCGGGGGGTAAATCCGGAAGAAAAAGTTCCCGTCCAAAGGACCCTCAGGATTCATGAGCTTACCCATATCAACCAGGCCCGGTTGGGGGACGCCTTGTTTGGAGACATTGAGACACCTTTAATAGAAGAGGTAAAAACGGATGAAGAAGGCAGGTTCTCTGTAAAGCTGCCTGCGGGGAGGTATACGGTGTTTACCGTGGAGAAATCCGGCTATTTTGCCAATGTTTTCGACCTCGACAGTTATATCAACCCTTACGAAGTAAAGGAGGGGGAATGGACAAAGGCGGAAATATTGATCAATTATGAAGGGGCGTACTAAAAATATGCCCATTATTTGTTAAATTTTGCTCCTATATGGAAGATCTCTCTGTATACCATAGGCCCATTACGGCAATGTTCAAAATGCCCAAGACTGAAGCGGAGTGGGAGCCTTATAGACTAAGCGAAGAGCAGGTTCGGTTTTTTCATGAGCATGGATACCTTTCGGGGATAAAAATGCTGGATGAGGAACAGGTAACCGTGTTGCGTGATGAACTGGCGCTGTTAATGGATCCGGAACATCCCCGGCATGCATTGTTCCACGAATTTCACAGCAATGAATCAGCCGATCCCAATGCTGTGCTCTTCCATTCCCTGGGCCACTGGAGAATAGAAAAGGGTTTTCATGATGTGATATGGAACCCCGCTTTCGTTATGGCGGCCAGCCAGCTGCTGGGAGATCAGTCGGTACGGTTCTGGCATGACCAGCTTTTCTGCAAACCTGCCAGGCACGGTGGGGTGGTGGCATGGCACCAGGACTATTCCTATTGGACCAGAACCGTCAAGATGCAGCATCTTACCTGCTGGACGGCACTTGATGATTCCACTGTTGATAATGGTTGCCTGCACTACATTCCAAAAAGCCACACCTGGGGCCTGCTCGAAAAACCGGAGCTCGCAGGCGACATGGAAGGCTTAATGAAATTTTTGACGCCGGAGCAAAAAGCCCAGTTTAAACCCGTTCCTATAGAGTTGAAGCGTGGTTATGCTGCTTTCCACCATCCTTTATTGGTCCATGGAAGCTATGGAAACAGGTCCGACATTTCACGAAGGGCGTTTGTGCTGAATGTGTTTGCCGACGGCACCGTTTCCAACACAGATGAGCCGCTGTTGCAGGAAGTTCCTGTCATTCCGAAGGGCGAAAAGATGCAGGGGCAGTTTTTCCCTTTGATCTTTGAAAAGTGAACATGAAGATATAGCCCATGAGCCGGAGACCATCAGATGCGCCACAAGATTGTCAGGTCTGTGCGGACGGTCTCCACTCCCAGTAATCGGTACTCACTACTCAATACTCACTACTGTAAAGATGCTAAAATGAAAAAATACCTGCTCATTCTTTTGATTATGGTGCTTGGTCAATCGACATTTGGCATGGATATATT
>DATGOS010000229.1:0-7367 GCA_035305725.1 Cyclobacteriaceae bacterium | reverse complement strand
AAGGACAAAAACTGGGATTTGGCCAGGGAGGCCTGTTCCGCTTTCACCTTGGCATGGTAAAGCTCCTTCTTGGCTTCCTTTAGCTTGGTAATGTCCCTCGCGATTCCGGTGTAATACCTGAATTTGTCGTTTTCATCTTTGATGGGCTTCCCGTTTGCGCTGAACACCCTGTAATCCCCGTCCTTGTGCTTCAGTTTGAATTCGACATACGGTTTAAGCTCAAAAAGGCCTTCCTCTCTTCCCTCCATGGTCCCGAAAGCATCCAAATCTTCGGGATGTAGGAAATCTTTAAAGGCTCCACCCGTGACCTCCAAAGGTTCGTATCCCAAAAACTGCCTGATATTCGGTGAGATGTAGGTGAGCTCCATTTTGTCGTTGATGGAAAAAATCATCTCGGTGGATTCTTCCACCAGGCTCCTGTATTTTTGTTCGCTTTGTTGTAATTCACTCCTGGTCTTGTACTCGCCGGAAATATCGCGCACAATGCCCAGTATATATTCCACCTCTTCGTCTTTTAAAATGGGCTTTGCGGTGATTTCATATACCCTGTTCATGTACTTTATCTCCTTCACCAGGGTCTGCTTTTGGTTTAACGCCCTTAATACTATGGGGGCAACAGTGCTCAAGTTCGTGGTATGAACCTCTTTAAGGTTTCTTCCTTCGAAATATTCCCTGCCCAAACCCCAATACTCAAAATTTGGTCCTTCTGCCACCATGTAGTTAAGATCCCGGTCAATCAAAAAAACATTGGTGAAGGGAATATTGGAAGCAAGGACCCTGTATTGGTTTTCACTGGCTGTTAATTTTGATCTGGTTTCCGAAGCGGCACGGGGTGTGGTACAAGAACCGGTTTTCCCGTCTTCTCCCGGAGATGGCACGGGAATCTCTTCACAAATTGAACCTATTGCCATACATACCTTTTCCTCGCTTTCCAGGAAAAGCCCTTCAAACCTCCATTCCAGGCATTCTTCGCCCTCATCATCGTCCGTGTTAGGTGTTTTTAGATAACGCATTTCCGGCAGCTTGCCCGTTTCGAAAAAAGCCTGAAGCTGGGCCTGGATGGATGCACTTGAGAAAATTTTCTTCCAGTCACTCCGCACGCCCAACACTCTTTTCGAGTTCTTGTTGGAATAAATCACCTCCTGTGGGTTAAAAATGATAATCAGGTCATTTATTGCCTCAAAAATATTGTCCGCTTTTAAGCCATTCATTTCTACCATGTAGAACTATTTTGTCCCTTAAAAATAAGGATATATTTTAATTCTTTGGGGAAGGATTTTTAATTTAACAAAAAAAGTTTAAATTTTAACTATTACCATAAGTAATTATAAGAATAATACTCAAATAAACTGGAAAATTTAAATAAAATGTAAGGTTTGTCATAGCTGACTTACCCACTGCAATAAGAGGGCACAGACATAACCTCCATAGGTGCCCAGGGCATACCCGAGGACGGCCAGTAATACGCCCACCGGAGCCAGGGCGGGATGAAAGGCCGAAGCGACAATAGGGGCCGATGCTGCTCCCCCAACATTGGCCTGGGAGCCCACAGCCAAAAGAAACAGCGGCGCCCGGATGAGATAAGCCATTAGGATCAAAAGTCCAGCGTGAAATAAAATCCAGATTATCCCTACAATAAAAAAAGCAGGATAGTTAAATATGGCCAACAAGTCCATCTGCATCCCGATGGTGGCCACCAGTACATACAGCAATACGCTACCCAGACGGGAAGCGCCCGCGCCTTCAAGCGTCCGGGCTTTGGTAAAGGACAAGGCCAGGCCTCCTGTAGTGGCTATTACCACAAGCCAAAAAAAGGAGGAATCCAGGGAGTATTGTTTTAATTCAGGATAGTTGGAACTTACCCAGGGGGCGATATAGCCTGCAAGAAAATGGCTAAGGCCTGTAACTCCAAAACCCAGACCGAGGATCATCATGGTATCGGCAAGGCTGGGGATCCTTAGGTTTTCCTTCCTGTATTTTTCCACTTTTAGCTTCAGCTCTTCTATGGAGGTATTGTCTGCCTTTAGGATCCGGTCAAATCGGTCCGAATTGGCAGCACCATAGAGCAAAACGGCCAGCCAAAGGTTCGCCACGATTACATCAACCGCAATCATCTGGCTGAACAAAGTGGGACTGGCACCAAAAACCTCCAGCATGGCAACCTGATTTGCTCCGCCGCCAATCCAACTTCCCGCGACCGTGGCCAGGCCTCTCCAGGCTTCATCTGGTCCTGTTCCACCCAAAATTCCTGGAAAAAAATAAGATACAACAAGGAGGGCAAGCGGTCCTCCGATCACCACGCCAACACTCCCCGTAACGAACATCACCAGCGCCTTTGGCCCCAATTTAAGAATTCCTCTAAAATCCACACTTAAGGTAAACAGAACCAGGGCGGCCGGTAGAAGATATCTGGAAGCCATATGGTACAAGCCGGAACTCTCCCCCGATATCAGACCAAAGGTATTGAGCAATCCCGGGACAAAGTAACATAACAACAGGGAGGGTACTACTTTGTAAAACCTGGTCCAGAACGGATGCCTACTCGATGAGGTATAAAAAACAAGCGCCAGGATGACCATTAAAATGCCGAAAATCACCGCATCCTCAGTAAAAAGCGGAGAGGGAGCTTGCAATAAGGTCATGTTAAAATTCTAAATTTTCAAGCTTTTCCCGAAGATAGGCTTCCGGGCTGTAATCCTGGGTGGAAAAGCTGCTTTCGTAAACGAAGTATCTTTTTGTTTCCGGAAAAACCAGCCAAACAATGGGAACAAAACCTTCCTCTTTTTGAAGGTGGCCCGACACCAGCAGCTTGTCATCATCTACCCAGGCAGCATCTTCAAACATCCCCGATGGGCCTATAAAAAGCAACCGCTCGCGCATTCCGTTGTGCTTATAGTATACGACTTCAGCATCGGGATTGAGACTTACGCGGAGGTTGGGATCCACCAGGATTTTATAATGATAAATGTCGACTACGCCCTGTGAGGAAGGATTGGGGATCTGGTAGCGCTTGAGCGGATTTTCCGATGACAGGGGGTTCTCTTCCGGCCACTCTACAGTCTCAAAACCATGTTCCTGATAAGGATTGAAATTTCCGGGACCAAAATCCGCCCCCTTGGACTCCCAGAACCCGGTCCATTTTTCAAGTTTTTTAATGCCTGTCTGAAGTAATTCACTTTGGCTCAGCACGGCGGTATCCAAGGCAACAGTCTCCTCTTTGGCTTGCTTTTCCGAAGAACAGGAAAGAAAAACCAGGGAATACAAAATAAGGAAAAATGCAAGATTACCTCTTTTTAGAAGATCCATTTCGTCTTTTCTGCACTGCATGATCTCATAAAATAAAAAAGGTTCGAACACCGTCCTTACCTTGTTATTTGAAAACCAATTTCGAAATAATCCAATGTTTTTGGATAATGTATAGAAAGGTAGAAAAAAATTCTTAACTCACAAACCTGCTTCGGAACGGAAGAGAATAAGGGAATTGATCCAATAGGTAAACCACTTCAATATCAGGTGATGGACAGTAATATCAAAAACCGGGTAATAAATGAAATCATCCGTGGCTTTGACCATTATATGCATTCCTTCAGGGAACTGACCCGAAAAGCCCCCCTGCATTTCCGTGATCGAAACTGGGACGGCATGCAAAAAACCCACATAGAACGGTTGAGGCTGTATAAGGACCGGGTAGGGGAAGTTGTGGGGAACTGCCGGGAAAACCTTAAAGATGCGGTAACAGATAGAAGGCTTTGGTCAGCAATTAAAAGTAGTTACTCTCTTCAAATACGTGAAAAGAAAGACCGGGAACTCGCGGAATCCTTCTTCAATTCCATCATAAGAAAGGCGAAACCGGGACTTTCCGTAGACGAGGAGCTGATGTTTGTGTATTCTGATTTTACGCCCCCGGCCTCTGACCTTGTAGAGGATCTGTTTTATCATTATTCGGACAATACGCCTGAACGTATTTTTGAAAAAATCCTGCAGGACTTTGATTTTGGTGCGCCCTATTTTGACAGACAGGGGGATATCCAAAATCTGGCAGGGAAGTTCGATAGCCTCAGTTTTGATTCCCCCCTCCGCATACAGGTATTAAAACCCGTATTTTACAGAAACAAGGCGGCTTACATCATCGGTCGTGTGGAGGACGCGCAACAGCGGAGAGGCTTTATCATTCCGTTTTTACACGGCGATAAGGGCGTGTTGGTGGACACACTGATTTTTGATACAGATATCATCAGTGGGATCTTCAGTTTTACCCGATCCTATTTTATGGCAGAGATTGATTCTCCCGCCCAGGTGGTCGACTTTCTGAACACCCTGATACCGCCAAAAAAGATCCATGAGCTTTACAACGCTATCGGGTTTAACAAGCACGGTAAAACAGAATTCTACCGTGATTTTCTGAATAATCTGCAAAACAGCCAGGATCAGTTTGTCAGTGCTTCAGGAATTAAAGGGCTGGTGATGGAGGTATTTACCCTTCCCTCCTATAACATTGTGTTTAAAATGATAAAGGACCATTTTGATCCCCCAAAGAACATGACCAGGCAGCAGGTGCGGGAAAAATACAAACTGGTTTCCCTGCATGACCGGGTAGGTAGAATGGCCGATACGCATGAATTTGAGGATTTTCATCTCCCTTTGCACAGAGTACACCCTTCTTTGTTGACGGCGTTAAAAAACACCGTCAATTCCCTGATCGAAATCCGTGGAGAAGAACTTGTCCTAAAGCATGTATATACGGAAAGACGAATGATCCCCTTGAACCTGTACCTGGAAACTTGCAGTACGGAGGAAGCAAAACAGGCGGTGGAAGAATATGGAAACGCGATCCTCCAATTGGCCAAGGCCAATATATTTCCAGGGGATATGATGACAAAAAATTTCGGGGTGACGCGCCAAAAAAGAGTGGTGTTTTATGATTACGATGAAATAGAATTTTTGACCAAAATGAATTTCAGGCACAAACCCAAAGCGGAAACCTTTGAACAGATTTATGCTTCAGAGCCATGGTATGACATAGGTCCCGATGATGTTTTCCCGGAAGACTTCAAAAAATTCATGATAGGAAGAGAAGATGTAAAAGCCTATTTCTTTGAATATCACCGAAAGTTATTTGATCCCGAGTATTGGATCATGATCCAGAAAAGGTTAAAAGCCGGGGAATTGATTCATGCATTCCCTTATCCCACAGCCATCCGCTTCAGACCATTAGCCTCCTTCTGACTTGTACCAGGAGGCATACATAGGATAATTGGCCGCGGTTCTTTTGATCAGCTCTTCCATTTCCGTGCCGGTGTCTTTCACCTTTCTGGCGGGGATGCCCCCATAGATAGAATTTTCATCGACCACAGTACCCGCCAAAACCACCGCCCCGGCAGCGATCACGGATCCCTTTTTTACAACGGCATTGTCCATGACGATGGCGCCCATTCCCACCAGCACATTGTCTTCTATGGTACAGCCATGCACCACGGCATTGTGGGCAATGGATACATTGCTGCCAATGTAGGTACCCGATTTTTGGTAGGTACAATGAATGACCGCCCCGTCCTGGATGTTGGTATTGTCGCCGATTCTGATTTCGCGTACGTCGCCCCTGACGACAGCGTTAAACCATACGGTACAGTTATTACCCATAATAACATCCCCGGTCAGGGTGGCATTTTCCGCCAGCCAGCATCCTTGTCCCCATTTGGGCGATTTATTTTTTACGCTTAAAATCAAGGCCATGATCAATCTGAAATTAAACCTGTTACATCCGGCAAATTAAAACATAAAAAACAAATAGGAACTTTTTTATGGGGATTTAGTTTGCTATGTATTATTTCACAAAACAACTAACCCTTTACTGAAAACACATGAAATTTTTAAAGACATCTGCATTTGTTCTTGCCACGACCTTGGTATCCTTTTCCTGTGGCAGTCCTTCAGAAACCGTGGAAACAACAGAAGCCCAGGAAGTGGGGGAGGTAAGTGGCGACACCCTCCACCTTGATATCACCCAAAGTGAAGTAAGCTGGAGGGGTTACAAACCCACCGGCCAGCATTATGGAATCATTCCCATTACCTCGGGAAATTTGTTGGTTGCGGGAGATAAGGTCAAGGGAGGTAAAATCAATTTTGACGTGACCAAACTGGAAGTACATGATCTGGAGGAAGGTTCAAGTAACCATGTCAAACTGACCACGCACTTGCAGTCAGACGATTTTTTTGACGCGGCAAATTTTCCGGAAGCCTCATTCGAAATCACCGCCGTGGAACCTTATTCTGCCGGGGATAAAGTTGATGACAAAGAGGAATTTGTCACTGAAAACACCCCTAAAAAAGCCAGCGAGCTGCGCGTTGAAAATCCCACGCATTGGGTAAGCGGCAACCTTACTATTAGAGGAACCTCAAAAAACATCAAATTTCCGGCTGCAATCAACACGTCAAACGGTTCGGCCAGTGCCGTGGCGGGATTCAACATTGACCGTACTGAATGGGGATTGTCTTACGGAGATGAAGCCGGAGCGGTGGACAAAGCCAGGGACAGGTTTATTTACAACACCGTTAACGTGGAGTTTGACATCCGTACCCGGTAATTTGATCCCAAGAAGATTTAATCATTAAAGGGGAACCCCACCGGGTTCCTCTTTCTTGTTTCTGATTATGGACCAGAAAGAAATCTTTCCCATAAACCCTGAATGGATCAAAAAATCCGTGGCCTGGGCAGATCAAAAGTTCCCCTATATGGCTTATTTTGATCCTGATTCAACAGATTACCCTTATGGCGGTTTTGACCATGTACTGTTTGCGGGGAAAAGTGCCATTGACCTGTCCGAGATAAAAAGCCTTCCTACACGCGTTGATGCGGTCGGGGTCCTGGGGTACGATTTAAAAAACCGTTTTGAGTATCTGGAAAGCGCGAATCCAAGCCTGGTAGCGTGTCCTGATTCCATTTTTTTTGTGCCGGCGCTTAAAATATCATTTAAAGCCGGGCATGCGGAGATCATGGCCTCCAACCCGCATCAGGTCTTTGAGGAAATTCGGACTTTCCAACTCTTGCCAAGCCATTCGGAGCCGATTACCATATCCCCCTGTACCGGGAAGGATGAGTATCTGCAAACCGTGCAACAAATTATCTCCCATATCAAGGCTGGGGACATCTATGAAATGAATTACTGCATTGCGTTTCAGGCTTCCTTTAACCACATGGATCCGGTAGACCGGTATTTCTGCCTGAAGCAGATCTCCCCTATGCCCTTCGGCGTGTTGTTTAAAGCGGCGGAAAAATATGTTCTTGGAGCCTCTCCGGAGCGGTTCCTGAAAAGATCCGGCCTAAAGATCATTGCGCAGCCGATCAAAGGCACCACAAGGCGCGGGCT
>DATGOS010000228.1:0-3450 GCA_035305725.1 Cyclobacteriaceae bacterium | reverse complement strand
AAACCCATCAGATAAAGCCTGTCGGTATCCACGGACTCTTCCTGGATCAGTTGATCTACCAGTTCATTGACAATGGCAAGTTCTTCCGATGGGGACTTAATAGATTCCTCAAAATTCATTTCACCCTTTCCGCCCAGTTTCGACCGGATACTGATGTCGATCCAATATTTGTCTTCCGGACACTGCGGAAAAACGACTATGGCGGGAAAGTTTTTCCGGTTTTTGGGCTTTAAGAACAAATCAGCGCCGTGGATAAGTTGTTTTTCATTATCGGTACCGCGCTCTCCGGAGCCGTGCAGAAAGACAATTAGCGGATATTGCCGGGATTTGTCGTATTTCTCGGGAAAGAGGATGCGGTAAGGCATAGAGTCTCCCTGGGTGGAAACAAAAACCTGTTTTTCAAAAAGTGATTTGTCCTGGGCAATACCCGTATGGGAAAAAGCAATGCCGCCGAGTAATCCCGAGAGAAAGCAAATGGTTGTTTTTTTCATGTTTCGTCAGTAAGTGCCGTTATGTAGGTGGTCCAGTTTGGGATGGTTAATCCTTTTTAGTGGAATTTGCGCTCCTTCTGTGTCCTCCAGCCAGGTCCAAATTTCATCCCGGAGGCTTTTGGCCACTTCTTTATACTCGGGATCCCGAATAAGGTTGTTCATCTCGAAAGGATCTTCTTTTATATTGTACAGTTCATTAATATCCCAAAGGCCATGGTTAAAGATAAATTTGAAATCGTCCGTCCTCACCGCAAAAATGGTGGGCGTCGAAGGGTAGGCCATCTCCC
The DNA here is from genome assembly GCA_035305725.1 of Cyclobacteriaceae bacterium. Classification (GTDB taxonomy): domain Bacteria; phylum Bacteroidota; class Bacteroidia; order Cytophagales; family Cyclobacteriaceae; genus DATGMS01. Next base: position 2,672 of record DATGOS010000228.1, on the reverse strand, counting down.
AGTAATACTCGTAAAATATCCGGTCCCGCCAGGCGACATTTTCCTGCTTTAAAACCGGAAGAAAAGATTTTCCCTGGATGTTTTCAGGCAACTGCCGCATGCCCGCAATATCCAGTAGGGTGGGTGCGATGTCAATGTTCATGACCATCTGTTCCGGACTGATTCCTGCCTGTACCTGGGCGGGGTATTTTACCAGGAGCGGTACCTTCATGGATTCCTCATAAGCATGTCTTTTGTCAATAAGGCCATGTTCTCCAAAAGAAAATCCGTTGTCCCCCATATAGATGACAACGGTATTTTCCTCCATGCCCTTTTCTTTCAGCAGTGCGGTGACTTTTCCAATGCTTTCATCAATGCCCATCAACGTCTCAAGATAGGCTTTATAAAATTCATCAAATTTGATCTGCCCGTGGTACATATAGTCCACTCCATGCCAGCTATACCGTTGTTTTCTTACCCATTCCGGAATGTCCTTGAAATTTACGTGCGTCTGGGGGGATTGGATGATGTCACCAAAGAATTCGCTGCTGTCGGTCACCGTGAGGTACATCGAAGGAGGCGTGACAACGGGAACAGTGTCGTACATGCCCCGGTGTCTTTCGGCGGGCAGAAATTCCGAATGAACGGCTTTGTGGGACAGATATAACATGAAGGGCTCATCGGCTTCCAAGCCTTCAATCCACTCCACGGCCAGCTCGGTTAAGCGGTCGCTGGTATAGGTTCCTTTTTCCTGGGGAATTCTCTTGCCGTTGATGTTTAACACAGGATCATAGTAGGTTCCCTGGCCCCTGAAGCTGACCCAGTGGTCAAAACCCGGCTGGGGCATGTCATCGGTGTTGCCCATGTGCCACTTGCCAAAAAAACCTGTCTTGTAGCCCAACTCCTGTAGATACTGGGGAAAAAAGGTCAGGCCTTCAGGCAAGGGGGCGGAGTTGTCCACGATGGTATGGGTATGGGCATACAGGCCGGTTAATATGGAGGCGCGGCTCGGCGAACAAAGGGAGGTGCTGACGAAGGCGTTTTTCATATGCGCCCCTTCCCGGGCCAGTTGGTCGAGATGCGGGGTTTTTAAACCCGGCACTTTGCCGGTAAATCCCATGAAATCATACCGGTGATCATCTGAAAGTATAAAAACAATGTTTGGCTTTTTTTGTTGTGCAGGGAGTTCAGGCGACCCCCACACAATCAAAAATGACAGTAGTAACGGTTTTATTTTCATAACAGTCCAATTCCAAATCTGTGGTGCCGTTTCGCCTCGCTAAAGTAAGGCTAATATTCCTATTCCTTTGGGCAGTTGCCTGGGATCAATTTTCCCTCAGGACGCGAAGTGATCTATGGCATTTCAGCGTTCATGATCTCCAGGATCTCATCCTGGGAAAGGGCTTTGTTGAACAGGCGCAGTTCGTCCATAAAGCTCGCATCCGAAAGATGGCCCCATTCGGCGAATCTCGGAGCTCCGGAAGCTATAGACAGCAGGTCGCAGCCCGTCCAGCTCACGCCATCAAAGGTCTCTTCTTTCACCAGTTCCCCGTTGATATAAACGGCAGCCGAAGTCCCGGAGATGGTGAAGGCCAGGTGAATCCAGTCCGAAACGGCGGGATCAACCGAAGCTGCCGCACCCCCGTCAAACCAGGTGTCTGCCGTACCGTCTCCCACATTTAATTTGAACGTCTGGTTGGTTGCGCTGCCTTCCCGAAAAAACCTGAACCCCGAAGTCCGGTTGTTCATCGCATCCGGGTTGTCAGGGTCAGGGGGGCTGATGACCAACAGGCCCGCCCGGTCCGGGTTGGGGTTCAACTTGTACCAAAAAACGGCACTGAATTCTTCATCCAAAAGGCCTGCTGTGGGAAAAGTCAGGTAGGCACCTGAGGCGCCGGCATACGCGTTGCCGCCTTGTACTCCCTCTCCGGCAAAACCGGGATTCCCCACCCGCGTGGCGTTGGTAATGCTCACCAGTTCCATATAATCTCCATCAAAGGGCAGGTAAAAAACCTCACCGGCATACACGGGCTGATAAGGGGGGACCTTTTCAAAATTCACGGATTGCACGGTGGATTTGCCGGACAGGTCCGTGACGGTGACCGAAAGCACGTGGTCCCCGTTGGTAAGGTTTTCATAAGTATATTCCAAAATAGCCCTGCGGTAGTCTTTAAACTCATTGAAGGTGGCAATTTCCTCGCCGTTCAGGCTAAGGGAAACGGACTGGATTTCAATATCATCCGACGCCTCCAATGTGATGTCGATGGGCGTTACGTCATCAGCCACACGGATAAGCGCGCCTTCGGCAGGATAATTGATGACCACCTCCGGGGCGGCTTCGTCCGGTCCCGGTGCCACCGGAGTGATGCTGTCGATGTACTCGTCGTCACAGGAAAGTGCGACGACCATGATGCTAAGTATTAGTATACGTGGATTTTTCATCTTAATACGCTTTAATTAGTAGTTTATCCCACCGCTGTTATCGGTTATTTGCAGCCTCCCTGATTTTAGGAAGAATGTCCTGTTGTTCAAGTGGGTAAGGTAAATATTGATGAACTTCAGGATTAAAATTCCTGCCTCCGTAATTCAGTTCCGCAAATCGTTCATGCCTGATAAGGTCATAATACCGTATGCCCCATTCCGCGCCGAATTCAGCGAATTTTTCCTCCAGTACCTGATCCAGCGTCACGCCG
>DATGOS010000227.1:0-4221 GCA_035305725.1 Cyclobacteriaceae bacterium | reverse complement strand
CGCAGTCTACGGCTTGCGGATAGGGGACTATAAGGCAGTGGACGTTGATGGGGACGGTAGATACATTGATTTGAACGACAAGCAGTTCATAGGCTATGAAGAGCCCCGATACCGCATCGGGCTCAGAAATGACGTGAGCTTTTTGAGAGACTTTAATGTATCCCTGTTTATTCGGGCCGATCTCGGGCACTTGGGCAGGTACACGCCTATTTTCCAGGGATCAAGTGAATTTGATCGATTTAGTATGGGTGGAAAGCCTTATCCCTATTGGATGCCTGAAAACAGAAACAACGAATACCCTCGGTTGGACGCCAACGTGACTACGGGGGCCTATGGCGGAGGCATCAGGGTTTACAAGCCTTTGTCTTTTGTCAGAATTCAGGATTTGTCCCTGTCCTATTCACTGCCCGCGGCACTGGCACAAAGGTTCCGGATGGATAGCTTTAGGGCCTTTGCCTCCGTAAGGAATCTTTACAGTTTTGACAACTGGCCGGGATGGGATCCCGAATCCCGGATGGCGGCGATGCCGAGGACCTTTAGCCTTGGTTTTAGTTTATCATTATAATGCTATCAAAATTTTATTCCAGGAAATTATGCTGCTAAAAAAAATATTTAATTTTCCGCTTCTTGTCGTATCGGTGCTTCTTATATACACCTCCTGTACGGAAGAATGGCTGGAGCCCAAGCCCTTGTCCTTTTATGCTCCCGAGAATGTATATGTCGACGAAAACGGATTGCGGGCCATATTGCCAACTTTGCGCAAAGACCTGAAGCGGGAGGTGTACGAAAACCAGCATTGGTTCATGCTGGAGTTTGCGAGTTCGGACCTGGCGGTAAGCGGGGACCAGCCCGATTACGCCAACCTCACCCCCAGCGGGTCCATGTACAAATACCTGTCCATGTTCAGTGATATCTATGAGTTTATCAAAAATACCAATGTGTTGATTTCCCGGATCGATGATGTGGAATGGAAGGACGCGCAGACAAGGAATGCCATCCTCTCGGAGGCGTACTTTTTCCGTTCCTACTGGTATTACCGCCTTGTGCACTCGTATGGGGATGTGCCATGGGTGGGGCAGGAATATGGAGGGGCCAAGCTTGATTTTAACACACATAGCAGATGGGCCATCCTGGACAAAATACAGTCAGATATGGAGTTTGCGGTAGAATGGCTACCCGAGCAACCCAGTATGGGCGTTCCGTCCAAATATGCGGGACACCACCTCCTTACCAAGATCTACCTCGCCAATTCAAATTTTGACAAGGCGATCGAATCCGCATCGACCATCATTAACGGTCCCTTTGCGCTGATGGACACCAGGTTTGGTTCAACAGCATCCGATCCCAGCAGAAATGTGTTGTGGGACCTTCACCGGGTTGAAAACAAAAATCTCCCGCAAAATACAGAAACCATCTTTACGACTATTGACCGGTTTGAGGCTCCTGATGAAGCAAGATCAATAGGATTGTATGCGGCGCGAAACTACGTGCCCCACTGGTGGTCGTTCCCCGATTCGCGGGGAACGGCAGGTGTGTCCAGCCAGTCCCCCCAGGCGGATACGTTAGGCCAGGGAAACCATGATGTGAACGCCAACTATTTTCATAGCCATGGCATCTGGGCGGAGTTTGGCTATGACTGGGAAACGACACCTGATCTAAGAAGAGCCGATGTCAATTGGATTGAAATGGAAGAAATAACCTATGCGGATCCCCAATCGCCCAATTTTGGAGAGCCGGTAAACCAGAAGTACCTGGCCAGTTTGGCCGATACCAACTATATGTGGAGGTCTTACCCGTTTTACAAAACCTTTATGCCGCCGGAGCTGGGCAGGCCCACAGGTAGGGCAGTTGGCGGGAACGGGGACTGGTACATCTTCCGCCTTGCGGAAACCTATCTGCTGAGGGCGGAGGCGTATTACTGGAAGGACCAGCTTTCCATGGCCGCCGCTGACATCAATAAGGTAAGGGAAAGGGCCAAAGCAGCATTAATCTCACCTGACATGGTTACCATTGATTACATCTTTCATGAGCGTGCAAGGGAATTATATATGGAAGAGCCGCGGCATTCGGAAATGGTCAGGGTGGCCAATATTATGGCCCGGGGAAACCTCAACGGCTATAGTTTGGCAAATTTCCATGAAAAGAACTGGTACTACGACCGGGTGATCCGGTTTAACAACTGGTATGAGACGCCAAAATATTCCAGAAGAGGGGGGCAGCAGGCAAATATTTCACCTTTTAATGTCTACTGGCCGATTCCTCAAAGTGTGGTTACCGCCAATACACTAGGAGTAATCAACCAAAACCTGGGGTATCAGGGCGCGGAAAATAATGTCCCACCCCTGGAAACGACCGAATAGGAAAATTTAACTTCGAAAGCACCCTTATGCGCATAGATAAAAATCAATTTCCTGTAGCAAACCTAGCCCTGCTCTGGATTCTGCTGCTTGGCAATGGTACGCTTTTGGCCCAGTCGGACCCTTTACAAATTGACTCCTCCAAATACCCCACCCTTCAGGCAGCGCTGGATGCGCTGCCTAAAAACGGGGGCACCGTGCTCCTTGCCCCGGGGGAATATGAACTGACTGAGCCGCTCCTGATCAATACCGAAAATACCCGCATTGTCGGTTCGGGACCGGCCACTCATTTGATCAACAAAAACGGGCAGGGACAGCCTGCCGTTAGTGTGGGTTCAGCAGATGCAGCGACATTCCGCGTTGAGCTTAGCAATTTTCGGATCAGCGGAAACAAACAAAGCGGGGACGGTGTATTCCTTGAACGTGTGCAGGAACTGCTGATCACCGAGCTTACGGTGGATCACAACGGGGGCAATGGGATCAACATGAAAAACTGTACCGAAAATCCCAGGATATCCTTATGCAACATTACCTACAACGGAAAGGCGGGTATCAACATTGACGGGGGACATGACATCGTGGTCAGTGCCAACCAGTTTGAGGAAAACCAGGACGCGCTGCGGATTAACGACGGTTTTAACCTGACCATGACCGGGAATAACATTGACGACCACCTTCGCCATGGCATTGTGGTGGAGAACACCTATGGATCCGTAATATCAGGCAATATGATCGAAGAGTGTCAGGGTACGGCCATCATCCTGGCTGCTCCGCCTGCACCCAACCGTTTTTCCTACGGGATTACAATCAGCGCCAACATTATAGCCCATCACCTCGGGGGAGGGGTGGAGCTGAACGGTGCCTGGGGCTGCGCGGTTTCCGCCAATACCTTTACCCTGATACATGATTTTTCCATTTTGGTAAGGGGACAAAGCCAGGGCATTACCATTACGGGCAACAATTTTAGCCACAGCAACGGAAAACTTGCCAAGCGGAACGAACAAAACCGGTTTTCCTGGGATGTGGGCACCGGCATAAGGCTGGAGGAAGCCTCTGACATCACGGTCAGCGGCAATTTCTTCGGAGGCCTGACCGGGGAGGCGGTCAAAGCCGATGATGCCAGTAAACGTATCCTGGTGTCTGGAAATGTTATCGGCGACGTGAACCTGGAAGCCAGGCAGGCCAAAAAGGCCATCAATCTCGGCAATGCGAAGAATAGCCTGGTCAAGGACAACCTAATTAAACAATAAAGACGATGGAGGATAAAACGCTTGATTGTTGCCAGGTTGGCGGGAGCTTTTGCCACAAAAATATAGGTTTATGAAATATTTTCAACTGGTGTTGCTGACCACGGCATGCCTGTTTTTTGGTCTAACGGATGCATCCTCTCAGGTTCAGGATGATGATTCAACTTCCCGGAGAAAAGCATACCTTCGGCAGTTGTTTTCCGCATTGTCACCGGATTACCTAGGTTGGGCCGAGCCACCCAGGCTTGCGATGAACAACAAAACGTTGTATCCCCAGCCTACGCCCATAGATTCTACCTGGACAAGCTGGGTTACACGAACTGGGGAGCTGCCGCCGGATTTCCAAAATATGCCATCTATGCCTTTTCTTCCTGACCCCATGGTAATAGATGAAGGGGGGAAAAATATTCCGGTAAAAACAACGGCCCAATGGAAGGAAAAAAGGGAATGGCTAAAGGAGCAAACACAATACTGGATCACGGGCTCGGTGCCGCCCCCTCCCGGAAATCTGATTGCGGAGGTCCTTGATGAAAGGCATACCGGCGAATTTATAGAGCGGGATATTCTGTTGAAATTTGGACCAGGTCATCGTGCCCAACTGCACATCAACCTACTGA
>DATGOS010000226.1:0-3948 GCA_035305725.1 Cyclobacteriaceae bacterium | reverse complement strand
CATGCACCCGTCCCAGCAAATATGCTTAAATGCCTTGGTCAGCTCACCATTTCCATCCCTTAGCCAATATCCCGAATCACGGACGATATCAAGTCTTCCGTTAGGGTCTTTTGCCAGACAGTGCCTCCCGGTTTTATCATGCGAGCCGGAGCCAAACACAGTTCCGTCATTTTGGGCAACATGGAAGTCAATGGTCCAGGGCCGGAGGGCATCCGTGAGCTTTTTTAGTCCCGCTTCTAACGTGGCCCGGTCATTCCAGTCGAAATCAGCCGGTAGTATCCTGTCCTCTGGCCGGTTATAACCCAAGAGGTACAACATCGTATGCGCCATATCCGCCTGGAATCCAAAATTCGGCCGGTCCACCGCTTCCAGGGTATCCAGCATTGTTTTCCAACTGTGCATTCCGCCCCAGCAGATTTCCCCTTCAGCAGCGAGCTTTTCTCCATAGTCCGCCGCCACATCGCAGGCTTCCCTAAAGGTTTGTACAATTTTTTTGTTGTTGTTTTCCGGGTCTTCAGCCCAGGCGTCCACCCCACTTGCGGAATCGATCCTGACCACTCCATGGGGTCTGAGTCCCAGTTCCCTGAGTTTTTGCCCAAAACGGGCGGATTTGCGGACCATCTCCACAAAGGTAGCGCGATCTTCGGCACTGCCCATGGCAGGGCCTCCCCAGATGGGCGCCACCAAACTTCCGACTTCCAGGTTCAGGGAGGTAAGTTTGTCTGCCAGCCTTTTGATCCCGTCATCCGACATGTCGAGGTCAATATGAGGGTCAAAAAGTCCCAGGTCCACTCCGTCAAATTTAACGCCATCCACCTCCGCATTGGCGGTCATTTCCAGCATGGTATCGAAGGAGATCACAGGCTCATCGGCATCAGGACCTTTTCCTACGATGCCTGGCCAGGTAGCATTGTGTAGTTTTGGAAAGTTATTTTGAGACATATCGTAATTGATTATTTGGTTATTAAGTTATTGGTTATTAAGATATGGGGTTATTGAGTTATTGGGTTGGACGTTATTGCTCGATGGTTAAGTCTGGGTTGCCTGGGCCGAAATGTTTCAGCATCACAATAGGATCCGTCTTGGATGGGTTGACGATCTGAACGCCCTCCTGTGCTGCCTTTTCCGAAACAAAAAACTCGTCATGGGTTAGTTGGCCATAACGGATCAGGGAAGGGGTTTCAATGTCCCATACTCCCATTTTGCCATGTCCCTGCATCATGATCATGCCATACGCGGCACTGTCCCTGATCGTGACCGTCGCCCCCGGAAGCACCGTCAGCTCCTTGGCACTGAAAGCGTCAGACCGGTAGCAAATCCATTTTTCAACATAGCCTTCCGCCTCCATCTCCCCAGGGTCCTTTACCGGAATGGGCCGCATAAAACGGGTTTCCAAAAGGTTGGGGTTTACGTTCAGTTCCCAGTCAATCACCTCCATCAACTGGTCATAATCCCCTTTACGGTCTTCAGGCGTCCCGTTCCAGAGCAACTCCTCGGGAATGATGGCTTCATTGACCAGAGACTGATACATCGCGAAAACATCGGACGCCTTTTGCGGCTCGTAGGTACACAGGCTGCCCGGCGCATGCAGCATTCCCGGAGGCACATCCCAGCCCGTCCCGGGCTCCAGCCGAAAGGCCTGTGAATAATTGGTAATCTTATTGTCGCCTTTACTGAAGTTCATCAAGCACTCCCTGATTTGATCTTTGGTCGTGCCGGGAGCGATTCCAAAAAATGTATAGGGAAAGTCTCCTCCATGGTTGTTGACTTGCGGGGGAAAATAATAAGCCTCCGGCTTTCCTTTTTGGCCGATCTTCGCCGCATGTTCATCATTATGATGAATGTGATGGGGAAGCGGCCCCATGTTGTCAAAAAACTTGGAATACATAGGCCAGCTTTGGTATTCGTCCCATATTCTATTGCCGATGATTTCACCCTTTAACTCATCAATGGCATCCCTCAATAAAAACAACGCGTCCTTGCCACCATCCTGAAATACCACATGGCTCAGCCCCTCATGCTTCCCGGTCAAAGGCCCGTTTTGGGCAGGGGTAGTGGATGAAAACCAACGCTCATCAATTCCTCCCCGCTCTCCACCTAATATATAATAATCATCGGGATGCAACTTGATCCTTCTACCCGGCACACAAAATGAGCGGGGAACCCATGTAGGCGTTAGTCTCAGTATACCTTTCCCCTGTTCCAATGCGTTGTTTGCTAAACTCATTTCTTCAGATTTTTCTAGTGGTTTATTTTTAATAACTCTTTGATCGATTCTTCCTTTAGTAGTATTTCTATTTCAAGGTGGTACTGCCGTTTTTCCCCCGGCTCCAGCATTATTAAAGTACCAAGTTCCCTGGCCTCGGACTGTCCTATGGGAGGATGGGTGCCAGGTTCCAGTCCTGTCACATACTCGCCTTTGCCCCAATGCTGCCAGTTGACCAGCCACGGCAGCTCTTTTTTCTGAAAGCGAACGGCCAGGGCCAAACCAAGTTTGGCATTATGCAATCCACACACGCACTGCCCGGAAGAATCTGGCTCAATGTCAATAAAAGCCACTTCTTCTCCGGTCCCCGCATGTTCCTCCATGGGAGCGGGACATTTTTTAAAATTGTTGTCTTTGTTAAATATTAGCGGGGTTTGATGATTGTCCCTGGGCTGCCAATTACCCTTCCATATAATGTCCGTTCCTTCATCCACCAATGGCCAGCCGAAATTGCAATGGTACAGCAACATATGGGGTGCCGGAGTATTGCCCCTGTTGTGGATTTCATCCCGGATACTGAGTTTGGCCTGCCCCAATATGCCAGAAACAGTCCGTCTTAATTCCAGATGGGGGCCAAATGCCTGGGATTCCCTTACCACACCGGTAAGGCTCATTCCCAATATCCCGGCGGCCGGATCCGGTTGCACGATTGACTCCAGTTCCGCGGATAAGTTGCTGAAATTTCCATGTAGCCCCCTTTCCCCAAAAGCATCCGACTCCGGTCCGCCTACATGTGATAGGCCACAAGTGGTGACCATCCCTCCGCCAAATGTTTTCAACCAATCCAGTCCCCTTGCAAAAGGCTGCGGAGCACTGATCCCCTTATAGCTTGTCCAGCTTAAGTTGTGCTGGTTAAAAAACGCGTCGGCAACATCCATTCCCCTGTCCATCAATATCCTATACCGGAATCCCGAACCCGTGTTGACCCAGGCAACCCTTGTGCCTCTTCCCATACCATTGTCCAGCACTGAGGTTTCAATTCCTCCGATCTGGGAATGGTGGGAAATTTTGTCCTTCCAGGGCTGATCAGATTTTGGGTTAGGTTGCATTACTGGTTCTGTTTGTTGCTGGTCAAGTTCCGGAATCCGCAAAACGCCTACTTACGCCTATGTGCCAAATCCCGGCAAGACAGAGGCGTGGACCCGACATATTACAGTTCCTTGAGCATCAGGTTTCGGTATTGCACCTTCATGGGCGGTCCGGTATGAACCTGTATCCCCAGGAGGCCTTCCATTTTTCTGTTCAGGGTATCCTCATCTACTACTTCGCTCATCAAAATCCCGTTTATATAATGTTGAAGCCTATTTCCCCTGATTACGAGGTGAAAGGAATTCCAGTCATCAGATTTTATAAAAGCCTTTAGGGAATCCCGGTCGCCCAGATTTTTGGTGACTTCCAGCCCCAGCCAGGCATTGTTTTTGATATTCTCCCGCAAATCTCCGGGATTTTCCTGGGGATTGATGGTAGTAGCCTGCCCACGATAAGCCAGCGTGGTGCGTTTCCTTTCCTCATAATTTTGGCCTGTATAGGCGTTTTTACCGTCTATATCTGCCTGGTATCCCCGCAGGGCGAAGGGAATGTCCTCCAGTCGGTCACTCCTGTAATTAATCCCTGAATTCCCTTCGGCGGTAATTTTAAACTCCCCCTTCAATTCGAAATCCGAAGGCTCGCCTCCCTGCCAG
>DATGOS010000225.1:0-4752 GCA_035305725.1 Cyclobacteriaceae bacterium | reverse complement strand
GACCCTGATCATGCCCATAACGGCTCCGGGCATGTTTTTGTCACATCCCGCTATGGCAATCACCCCGTCGAAGGAATGGCCCAGGACAAAGGACTCAATGGAGTCGGCAATGATTTCACGGGAAGGCAAACTATAGCGCATGCCTGCAGTGCCCATTGAAATGCCGTCACTGATTCCTATGGTATTAAAAACAAGTCCGGTAAGGTCAGCTTTCAGGGTGGCCGCTTTTATTTCCTGCGCAAAGCCGTTTAAGTGCATGTTGCAGGGATTGCTTTCATATCCACAACTCGCCACCCCCACAAATGGCTGCTTCAGTTTTTCCTCTGACAAACCCGTCGCATACAGCATGGCCATTGCGGCAGGATTCTCTTGATTCTGACTTACTTCCCAACTGTGTTTTTTTAGCTCGTTCATTTTTTTCTGTTACTGATTGTGAAGGTTTTTAATAAAAAAAAGTGCTTCAGAGAATGAAGCACTTTACTGTTTGGCGAATATTTGTACAATAGTCTAGCGCTCCATTTAATCCTAAATGACAATGACAATGAGGCTAATAATGCTGACTATTCTGGACATCTTTTTGTATATTGATGTATTTATTAATAATGATTGTTGTTCGTCTTGAATTTTAATCTTACAATATTAAAGCTCAATTTTCATACTTACAATATTTAAATTCTTTTTTTTCTTTTCCGCGCAAACAAAACTAGACATAAATAGGAGGAAAAAAATCGGCAAACAAAATGTTTTTTGTTTTATCATTTCATTTTCTTCAAATAAGACGAAAACAGATAATTTTTGAAATTTTATTCTATTTATAAATAGTCACGAAAATCGCCTCTGTTCTGCCTAAAATCGGGAAATGTTATAGCGCAACAAATCAAAAATCCTTAAAACCGTTTTTCAATTGGTAGGGATACGTTGTCTATTTTTTTAGTTTTACGGAAAGATACAGCTATGATACTATTTCCGAATGCAAAAATAAATCTTGGGCTTCAGATCACCGGCAAGCGGGGCGACGGCTTTCACGAAATCCGCACCGGTATATATCCCGTGCCGCTTTTGGATGCTGTGGAAATTATTATCTCCAAAAAAATGACTTTTACGGCTACCGGTCTGGCTGTCCCGGGCACCGACAAGGACAACTTGATCCTCAAAGGCTACCATCTCTTAAAGAAAGACTTCAATGACCTGCCACCGGTTTCCATTTACCTGCACAAGACGATTCCGGTGGGTGCAGGACTGGGCGGCGGATCCTCAGACGCCGCTTTTGCCCTCAAACTGATGAACAATCTTTTTGATCTGCACCTGGATGACTGGTTGCTGGAGGAATATGCGGCTTTGCTGGGAAGTGACTGCCCTTTCTTTGTCGAAAACACCCCAAAAATTGCAAGCGGAAGAGGAGAATTGCTCGAACCTCTTGAACTTGACCTCACCGGCAAATGGGTCGCCCTTGTGAACCCGGGCTTGCAAATCAGCACCAAGGAAGCCTATCAAGGCATTACACCCAAACCGGCAAAGGCCGATTTAAGGGAAATATTGTCTGATCCGATGATGTGGAAAACACAGTTAATCAACGATTTTGAGGAAGGTATTTTCAAAAAATATCCTGAACTGGCAGCCCTAAAAAACAAACTCTATGACAAGGGTGCCTTTTACTCCGCCATGTCGGGATCCGGATCAACGGTCTTCGGCCTGTTCGAGCAGGAGCCTGAACTGGGGACCTGGCCTGAAGGGTATTTTGTGTTTAAGGCAGGACTGTAGTTTGTTCATTACCACAAGAACCCAGGGAGCCTTATGCCTGCGGCTTGGCGCCTTGGCGAAAAAAGGACACGTGAGACGCGGAGGCGCAAAGATATCGGGGACTCTTCGTCGAAACCCCATGAATTTTAAAGTAAAATAGAACCGCTTTTACTGCTCACTGCAGCCGCAGCAGCTGTTTCGTTTTGCGCCGCTTATAGATATAGTTAAAAAGGGGATACAGGCAGACAGAAGACAATATGACCAGGGTGCCCAGATAAAATTCAGTACTCATGTTTTCCTTGTCGCGAAAAATCAGCACGGCCAGGATTATCCCATAAACCGGCTCCAGGTTGACCGTCAGGTTGATGGAAAATGCCGTTAGCCTTTTCATCAGTTCCACCGACACTGAAAACGCGTAAACCGTGCAAACCCCCGCCAACAGCGCCAGCCAAAGCCAGTCCATAGGCAACGGTACAAGTTGTAATTCCCCATCAGCAATAAAATAGGCATAGAAGGGCATAAATAGTACACAAAACAGGCAGGCGCCGACCATTTCGTAAAAGGTGATGACAAAAGGGCTGCTCTTTTTGGTCAGGTTTCCATTGAAGACCATAAAACAGGCACCCAACAGCGCAGACAACAGGGACATCGTCAATCCCAACCAATAGTCAAACTCAAACCTAAAAATTATTATGATCCCCAGAATTACCAGGAGGCCCAGGAGAATCTCATACCATTTCACCCGGGTCTTATTAAACATAGGTTCGATCAAGGCGGTCCAGAAAGAGGCCGTGGCCATGCCTGCCAGGCTAACCGAAATGTTGGACACCCGCGCTGACCAGAAAAAGAGAATCCAATGCAGGGCAATGACAAAACCTGTAGCCAAAATCCAGAAAAGGAGCCTGCGGTCCAGTCTTACACGGGTTTTCCTCCACCAAAATATCAATCCTAAAAATAGAGAGGCCAACAAAGTCCTGTAAAAGACCATCTCGAAGGAAGGAAGGCTGATCAGCATGCCGAGAATTGCCGTAAAACTCCAGATCAGGACAATAAAATGGAGCATCAGATAATCTTTTACCGGGGATGAAATGGGCATATTATCTTGGAACTGTCTTGTAAAGTACCAAACCTGTCAACGCAAAAACGATATTGGGCACCCAAACCGACAATATCGGGTAGGCTGAACCTGCTTCAGCAAACGTCCTTGATAACAAGAAAAGAATGATATAGATAAACGCAAGCAAAAAGCCCAGGGCGATCTTAAATCCTGATCCGCCCCGTGTTTTTTTGGAAGAAACCACTACACCGATAAAAGTGAGAATAATGGCGGCAAACGGGGACATAAACCGTACGTAGCGTTCTATGCGGTAAAAGCTGATGTTGTCCGCTCCCCTGTTTTCCAATATTTCGATTTGTTGGCTCAGCTTGGGAAGGGTCAGCGTCTCATGATGATTTTGGGGAAGGTCAAAATCATCTGGCGTGATGGAAAGTGCGGTGTCCAGCGACTCACCCACCGTGTATTTTTCCCCCATTTCCTGAAGCTCCCGGAGATTCCAGTCCTTCACCGTCCAAACATTCTTGGTGGTATCCCATTCAATACGCTCCGCGGAGAGTTTAGAAATTAATTGTCCATTTTCGATTTCCTCCAGGGTAAAGCGGTAACCTCTGTTGCCTGCGGTATAATACCGGGCGAGGTAGGCATAAGTATTCGGAGCTACCTGCACGTGAATATTTTGCTGGCTTAAATTGGTGTCGTCCTCCAGGTACCTCAGCTTGAACTCGGACACGCCTGCAGTGGCCACAGGAAGCACCCAGCCATTGAGCAGGAAACTGACTATGGCGATCAGCACGGCAGCCGAAAGAAAAGGCACCATCATTCGCAGAAAACTCGTGCCACTGCTCAAAATGGCCACTATTTCGGTGCGGCCCGCCATTTTTGAGGTAATAAAAATGACAGAAATAAATACCGTGATGGGCGTGAGCAGGTTGTTCAGGTAAAGTCCATAATTGAACATGTATTTCAGGATCTCACTGGCCGGGACATTGTTCCTGATAAAGGCATCGTTCTTCTCGGTAAAATCCAGGACAAGGACAATCAATATCAACATCAAAACCACGAAAAAGTAGGTCTTGAGGAAATCCTTGATAATAAGTTTGTCCAATATTTTCATTTACTTGATCATTAATTGGAAATCAAAGCCTGGTACTGACTTTCTTGACCATACTGTCCTTCCAGGCGGCAAAATCCCCAGCCATAATTCTTTCCCTCGCCTGTCCCACCAGCCAAAGATAAAAAGACAGGTTGTGTATACTGGCAATCTGGGCAGCCAATATTTCTTTGCTGACCGTCAGGTGCCGCAGGTAGGCTTTGGTATAAAAACTACTCACCCGGTTGTTTAGGTTAGGATCGATGGGAGAGAAATCATCCTTCCATTTTTCATTCCTCATGTTGATGATCCCTTCGCTGGTAAACAACATGCCGTTTCTGGCGTTACGCGTGGGCATGACGCAGTCAAACATGTCGATGCCCAGGGCAATGGCTTCCAGGATATTGGCAGGGGTGCCGACCCCCATCAGATACCGTGGCTTGTCGCCGGGAAGTATGTCGGTAACGATATCGGTCATCTCATACATGGTTTCGGCAGGTTCACCGACAGACAAGCCTCCAATGGCATTTCCCTCTCTTTGCATGGAGGCGATAAATTCCGCAGACTGTTTCCTTAGGTCCTTGTACATGCTGCCCTGGACAATCGGAAAGAGGGTCTGTTGAAATCCATACCTGCCTTCGGCTTCATCAAAACGGTTGACGCACCTTTTCAACCACCTGTGGGTCCTTTCCAGTGACTGGCGGGCATAGCCGTATTCACAGGGGAAGGAATTGCATTCATCAAAGGCCATGACAATGTCCGCTCCGATGGCTCGCTGTATATCCATGACGTATTCGGGCGTAAAATGATGCCTTGACCCATCAATATGAGAACGAAACATCACACCTTCCTCGGAAATTTTTCG